>JBIQML010000027.1:0-17362 GCA_044463405.1 Nakamurella lactea
GAGTGCGCTGCCGGCCAGATCCAGAGCGCCGTCGACGTCACCGCCGCGTCCGATTACGGCGGCGCGGGTCAGCTTCGCCTCGGACAGCCGCATCGGTGAGATCGGCCGCCCGTCGGGTGCGGTGCTCGCCAGGATCACGGCGTCCGCGGCCCTGCCGGCCTTGGCGTCCTCCCCGACCAGGCGCCAGATGTCCATGGCGTAGAAGTCCCACTTGGCCGGGTCGACCTGGAAGTGGTTGCGAGGGTTCTCCGGATACGGCAGTTGCTCCAGCAGGTCTCGGCCGGCCCGCATGTGGGTGAACGCTTCTTCCCGGTTTTCGACACGCGCCCAGGCCCGGGCCGCCTGCGCATGCAGTTGCACGGCGACCGGCCGAGTGGAGGTGCGGGCAAGCCCCTCCTGCGCGGCGGCGATCGCGGCATGGCTGTTGCTCGTGGTCAGCGCCATCCACGTTCGGATTTCCGCGGCCCACCCCGCGATGTCGACGTCGCCGACCTCGTCGGCCAGGTTCACCGCGTCGCGTTTGAGCGTTTCGGCCGAGTGATCGTTGCCGGTGTCGTAATGCAAGCACGCGACGAGCAGCGTCAGCCAGCCCGCCATGGTCAGGATGTCGCGGTGCTGGGACAGGGTGATGCGCTTGTCGAACAGGCCGTTGACCTTCTCCAACCATGCCTGCGCCTTGACAAGGACCGTCGTGGCCGGTTTCGAGGCGTAGTCGGTGCACAGTTGCTCGACCGTGGCCCGCAGCGCATCCATGTCGCCCTGGCTGAGGCTGGAGTGACGCAGCCGCTGGATGAGTTCGGCCGTTTCCTCCTCGGTCAACCGGACGAACGCCTCTGGCGGGCCGGGAAGGTCGAAGAATGTCGGCGCTATCGATTGGAACGTCCTGGCGATGGCCTTGCGATACAGCTCGCTGGGGAGCTCGACCTGGCCGGACTCCCATCGGGTCCATTCCCGCCGCATGGCCGGCTCGTCGGGAAGCTCGACCGGATATGCGGCGTGCCGAAGGTGCTCGATGGCCTCCGGGATCGCCCAACCCTCGGCCTCACGCTCGCGTCGCAGCCGACCCGCCCACTTCGGGATCGACTGTTTCGCGTCCGTGCCCTTCCTGGCCACGTCGGCCAAGGTAGCACCGGGCTCGGACACTGCCCGGACATCGGCGGTCACACACTGTCCCGAGGTTGTCACTGTTCGCGGGCGGCGACGCAGTCCACGGTTGAGGCATGACCACACGGGCGTCCTCGCCGGGCCGAGCAGATCGGAGCTCAGCCGCCCTCGCCGGTACGCCGTTCGGCGAGGCGACGTGCCAGTTCCGCGATCAGCTGAGCGTCGCTGTAGGTCTCCAGGCTCTGGCCCGCGATGCCGGTGGTGACGGCGTCGCGAGCCGGGCCGTCCACGGCGGCCGGGAACGCGGGACCGTCGTCCTCGTCGCACTGCCGCTGTTGAACGTAGGCCGCCCAGTCCCCCGACGCGGTCGGCCAGCCAGCGGTGTCCAGCTGGGAGATCTCACCTGCACCGGCCAGCACCTTGGCCGCGGTGCCCGGTGTCCAACGCAGCGAACGGTCGAGACCAAGGGTGGTCTCCCGACTCAGCCCACCAGGGGACTTCGCTGCCTCGATCTGCCGGAGCGTGCTCAGCGCAGGTCCACCGGCGGCGACGACGTCGCGCTGGGTGAGCCCGAGCGCCGAGCGCCGAGCGCGAATTGCGTCGGCCAGCCTGGTCTGACCCGCTCGCTGCTGCTCACGCTCCATCCTCCGGATGCTATACGCATCCATAACTGATCCAGATCCAAGAATTGCCTAGTTAATGTAGCGGTTACATAGCTCTGTAGGTCTATATTTGCGTTATATCAACTCCTTTGGAGGTGTTCTGTGCCTGCCATGGCTCTATCCGCGATCTACCTTGAGAGCAGCGCGGCTCGGTACCGCTGCCTGGGCATCAACACCCCGCGTGTCCACTCCGGCAGCGCATCCGACCGTCACCGACGCGCTACAGGGATCTCCCCTCACTTCGTCGCCCGCCTCGATCCTCCATGTCGCACCGAAGGCGCGCGATGACCGCGCCGGCACGCGCCGTTGCCCCGACCGCGCCAGGTACGCCCGAGTGCGTCCATTGCTGGACCGCGGCGTCCCGCATCACCGATACCACCGACCTGGGGTGGGTGACGCACGAACGCATCGCCGACGTCGTCGACTGGCTGCACGCTCACGGGTGCCGCCGGGTCCGGTTGACGCCGGAGACTCGGACTGCGCTGAACGAGGGCCTGCCCGCCATCGACGCGGTGGTGCCGCAGGAGCCGGACGTACGGGACTGCATCCCCCGCGTCACCGCAATCGTCGAGCGCGCGACCGGTGTACTCCTGCCCGTGCGCACCCGCTGGGTGCTGGGCCTCGGCGTCATCGACGCCGATCTGCTGCTGTCATCGGACACCGGCCGTGGGCCGGCGATCAAGCTCCTGCACCGCCTGGACCACGCGCGAGACACCGACAGCAACCGCGGTGGCGGGCTGCGCGAGGTGCTGGCAGCCACCCCCGGGGTTCGGCCGCACGAGGCGAAGCTGATCGCCCGCACTCTCCTCGGCACCGCTACCCAGGATCGGGGTGCGTTGCCGTTGCACTACGCCGGGCTCTCCACGCAGCTCGGGGCATCCGCTGCACTGGTCTGCGGCGTGCTGCAGGTTCCGGCTGTCGCGCAGCAGACCGCGCTGGCCTGGGCCCACGCCGCCAAGCGCGCTATCGACCCCGCCATCACGCGCTCGGAGATGCGCCGGCTGGTGTCCGACCCGATCCGGCGCACGGCCGCCAGGCAAGCGCCCGAGTCGATCGTCATCACCGAGCCGGCGGCCGACGTCAGCCAGACCCGCGGCATCGCGTCGTGATGCCTTTGGTCCACCCGCGTTCCGCGCACCTACTCGAAGCCAGAGTCCTCTGCCGGCCCGCTGTCGATCTCTGGCGCATCTACGGACTGCAGCGCGGCGGCAGAGACGGCAGCGTGCTCGATGCTTCCCGCAAGGCGCGCCCGGCCAGACACGATCTTGTTGAGGTTCCGTTCGTCATTTCTCCGACCTACGACGAGACCGTCTGTTACGAGGCGCTTCCATGGACTCCGTGGTTGAGCGCGTTCTGCGGCTCGCACGATGCGCTGAATCTCTGTGTGAAGGCGATCCTGCGTGTCGTATAACTCACCAATCCGCGCTCGCATAGCCTCCAATTCGGCCTCATCGAAGTCGTCGGCGGCCAGCTTCCGCAGCAGCACCAGTTCTTGCAAACGACCCAGCCCACCGATCAGGACTCGGTGCAATTGCATTAGCTCGTCGACCCGCGCGGCATCCAACTTGGCAATGACCCTCGCATCGTCCCCAGGATTGCCCGTAAAACGGGCATCCCGTAGTCGGTCGTTTAGCTCGTCGCTAATCGCGCGGAGCTGCGCATTCAGGTTCAACTCGATCCCGCTAATCCGCTCCCAGTCGGTACCCGTTAACTTGGCGGATCGTGTTGCCCGCTCATGAACGTCGGAGATCAAGCGGAGTGCTTCAACTAGCCACGAACGCTGCTGGCGCTCGACGAACGCGACAACCCTTTCAGTGGATATCGCCACGTCATTGACAATCGCTTCGATCCGACCGAGCTGCGCTTGGACCGCCGCCATCTGCGCCACCAAAACAGTGTCAAGACCCAGCGGTGCCGACGCCGGTGATACTTCCCGCAGTTGCACCTGATGCGTTATGCGCCCGTCTTCCGCACGCAGAACGCCACGGAAGTACATGCCCACTTCGTCCTTACGGGCGGATGCCAACAGCTTCTGCGAAGCCGGGCTCATCTCGTATAGACGAGCGCTCCCGACCCCGCCGGCGCGCAACACCGCTGCGATCAGCGGTCCCACGGCGTCGATCAGATTTGAGATGTCGAGATAGTCGGGTCCAACATCTTCACCGCCAGTCACGTCATCCGAGACTGCAATCAGCCTGGTGTCGTCGACCGGGATGAAGTAGACGTGCTCCTCACTCGGCACGCCGTGGTTCCTCCTCTTCCTCAGTGGACTTTGGTATCTCGTCGCGACCCAGCCGGTCACCGACAGCCGCTCCAACACCGGCGCCAACCATTGCCGCCGCGGGCCCTGCGAGAACTCCTCCGACGACGGCGCCCGTAGCCGCCCCGGCCATGCGCGTGACCTTCTTGTCCATGACGGGACCCTTCCGTGACGAGTCGCACATTCCGCGTAAAAGTTACACCGTTCGACCGTTCGGCGGCACGGCTCAATGAGGGCCGTGAGCATGCCGCTACCAGCGAGGAGACCCATCGTCTCGACCAAGAAGGCAAGCAGTCACGTGGACCGCCGCTCCGCACCCCGAAGTCGTGGGGTTCGGTGTGAAGACCGCGATCGTGGCCACCGCCGTCGTGCTGCCGTTCGGCGCGCTCGTCCTGTTCATCTCGCTGTTCGGCGGGCCTGGCTCGACGCTCGCGCCGACAAACCAAGCCGGCACTCCGACAGTGTGCGTCTCGTCCGGCCCGATCGGGGGTCTCGACGCCACCCGGGCCAGCAACGCCAGGACGGTGGTGGCGGTGGCACAGCAGATGGGCGGCCGGCCGGCGGCGGTCATCGCCATCTCCGTCGGACTGGCGGAGTCCGGTCTGCACGTGCTCGGCAACCCTGCCGTCCCCGGCTCTGGCGCGGGCCAAGGTTCGGGCACGAACATGGACTCGATCGGGGTCTTTCAGCAGCGCGCGGGCTGGGGCACTGTGCCGCAGCGGCTGGACCCGATCTCCTCGACCCGACTGTTTATGAACGCGCTGCTGGCCGATCCAGGCTGGCGCAGCAAGCCACCGTGGGTGGCGGCGCAGGATGTGCAGCAGTCTTCGTTCGACGGCCACCCACGCGCCGCCAACAACTACTCGGCGGTGTATGGCGGCAACTACCAGGCCACGCTGGCCCGCTCGCAGGTGATCGTTGCTCAGATTCTGGCCACCGCCACCACCTGCGGCACCCTGACCGGCGGGATACCGGCGAACACCACGCCAGGCTCGCACGGCCTGCCCGCCAACTACCGGATCCCGCCAACCGCGACACCAGGCGAGCAGGTCGCGATCTCGTTCGCGCTCGCCCAGGTTGACAAGCCCTACATGTGGGCGGCCGCCGGACCCAACGCCTACGACTGCTCCGGGCTGACCATGGCCGCCTGGGCGCAGGCCGGCATCGCCCTGGATCACTTCACCGGCAACCAGGCAACCGCCGGCACTCCCGTCACCGACCCAGCCGACATGTCCCCGGGCGACCTGATCCTCGTGCCCGGCGACGACGGAACCCTCGCCGCCCCAAGGCATGTCGGCATGTACATCGGTGGCGGGCTCGTCGTCAACGCCGCCGATCCCACCGACGGCATCCGGGTGCAGAGCTTCGCCGACTTTGTCCGGGTCGGCCACGGCCTGTCGACCATCCGCCACATCGCATAGGAGGACTTCAGTCATGACGAGCACCGCACCGAGCCCTGACGGCAACGAAGGTCAAGACGGCGGCATCGGCATGTCACGACGACCTCCTGACCTCGACGAGATCCGAGGTGCCGTCGACAAAGTGTCCGAGGTGCAGGGCGAACGGGAGCGCTACCTCGCCGAGGTCCGTCACCGATTCGCCGTCACCGGTAACGGCGGTGACGCCAAGACCATGGCCGACGTCATCGCGGCAACGAACGCGGCCGCAGCAGAGGATCTGGACGAACTCCTGCAAACCCTGCGCCAGGGCGGATTCGGAACGCCAATCGGCGGCCCCGACCAAGCGGCATCCGACAGCGCCGCCCGTTCGGCCATCGAGCGGTGGGCCGACGCGGGCTACACCTCGGCCACGGCGGTGGCCGACTGGACTGCGATCGGCATCGACACACCGGAAATCGCCCGACAGTGGGGCGAGGCCGGTTTCACCGCCGAGTCCGCGGCCCGGTGGGTCGAAGTGCCCGACATGACACCGACGGAGGCGGCGGCCTGCGCGGCCGGCGGGATGACGCCCACCGACGTGCGACGCATCCGCCGCGCCGACCCCGGCTGGGCACTGCCCGAACCTGAACCCCTGGCGCCAGAACCCGGCTACGGCATCGATCTCTAGCCGCACGCCACCCCACCGTGCCGCACACGGTCAACGGCACGTCCACAGCATCCAAATCCTCCAGGAGGACAGCATGCCGATTCGTATGGCGGCGCCCCCGCCGATCTCGCCGAACTCCGACGGCTTGCCAGGTGTCGGAGAAGCCGAGCACATCGTCGGGGCGCTGCTGACCTTCGGGGTGATCGCCGCGGTCGCGGGCCTGGTGGTCTCCGCCATCGTGTGGGCGGTTGGCGGCAACTCCAGCAACCCGCACATGGCGCACCGCGGCAAGAGCGGCGTGCTCATCGCACTCGTCGCGGCCCTGCTGATCGGCGGCGCCAACATCCTGGTGGCGTTCTTCTGGAACGCCGGATCAACCCTGTAAGGGTGGGGTGAACCTGATGTGGCGTGATCTGTGGGCGACCCACCGGCGGCCAGTGGTCGTCGTCATGGCGGTGACGGTGCTGCTCGTCGCGAGTGTCGTCTGGGTGGCGGTCGGGCACCGATCGGAGGGCGGAACTGCCTCGACCCGGCCGGCCGTCACCTCCACCGCAGCACCCGCCAGTGACGCCGCAGCCCGGCAGTCCGCCGCCACCCGTGACGAGGAGCGCCGGACGGGTGGAGATACCCAGTCCGGTGGAGCTGCCCAGGGCAGCGCCGTGCCGACGGCGGCAACCGGCTATGACCACGCCGCGTGGGACGCGGTCCCCGCCGTCTCCGCCTCGACGACGAGCGCCTACCCGCCGATCCCGGCGAAGCTGCGAACCCAGCCCGACACGTTCGTCAAAGCGTTCGGCACCGAACTGCTCACCCGCCGCTACGCCACCAGCAGCCGGGCGGACCTGTTGTCCTGGGCGCAATCCGAGGCCGCAGCCCTAACCATCACCCAAGTTCCCCTCACCACCACCGACCGGAACAAGGCGCTGATCGTCTCGCTAACCAGCCCCGCCTGGGACGGCGCACCCTCCACCCTCGTCCCGTCCGGCGCCGATTGGCACGCCCTCGCGTCCCTGCACGCCACCACCATCGTCACCGACGTGAAAGTCCAAGCGGTACCGGACTTCCCACCGACTCAGGTGACCCTGACCAATCCGCTTACCTTGGCCCGCCTCTACGCCGCGACCGTCACTCTGCACACCCACGTCGACGGCAAGACCGCCACCTCCGCCAGCTCCGTGGCATTCCAGATCGTGCTGGGCACCTCGCTGCACCACGGTCGCGTGTTCGGCGCCGCCTGCACACGGCAATTCGTCCAGCGGGGGCAATCGTGAGTTGCTGGCTCGACCCGTTGCAGTGGCCGACCTGCGCGGCCGTCGGCGCCGCCAACGCGGTCATCGGCGTGGCCAGCATCCCGGACGGCGTCGCGCACAGCTTCGGCGATGCCGCCACCTCGGCCGTCACCTGGCTGTGGACCCAGGTCTCGAACGCCACGACCATCGAGCTGACCACACCGGGCATCCGCAACGACCTGGCCATCACCGCAGCCATCGCCGCAGTGATCACGGTCGCGCTGTTTGGCATCCAGGTGATCGGCTGCGCACTGCGGGGGAGCTTCGCCGGCCTGGGCCGGTCCGTGCGAGGCCTGGCCATCGCGTTCGTCGGCGCCGCGTTCGCCATCGGCGCCACGCAGCTGCTGCTCACGGCCGTGGATGCGCTGGCCAATGGCGTCGTGCAGGCCGCGGTCGGACAGAACATCCAACAGGTCGGCGCCGAACTCGTCGCCGTCGCCAGCCTCGGCGTGCTCGGCTGGGCCGGACTGCTGCTGATGTCGCTGGTGCTGCTGGCGGCGGTGGCCTTCATCTGGTGCGCGCTGATGATCCGCAAGATGCTCATTGTCGTCGCAGCCGTGTTCGCCCCTATCGCGTTCTCGGGGGCGACCGCGGACATCACAAAGGGGTGGGTGCGCCGGTGGGTCGAGTTCACCGTCGCGTTGACCTTCTCGAAGCTAATTCTGGTGGTGATCTTCCTGATCGGCCTGTCCATGGTGCAGGGCGCCGGCACGACCGGCAGCACCACCAATCAGGTGACCAACCTGGCGATCGGCACGTTGACGCTGCTGCTGGCCGGGTTCGCGCCGTGGATGGCGATCAAGATGGTGCACTTCGCCGGTGACGCGTTCCACCACGTGCACGCTCAGGCCGGCGCCGCCGGAATGGGCGCTGCGGCGGTGGCCCGCACGCCGCAGAAGGCGTCCTCGCTCTATGCCGGGGCGAGGCGGGTGATGGGCGGTCCCTCTGTGGGTCGATCTGGTTCGAACGGAGGGGTTCGGCCCGCTGGGTTCGCCGGTGCCAGTACTCCGAAACCGTCTCCGACTGCCGGCAGCGCGCAAACCTCCGCACCAGCCGACAACGGGCCCGCCGCGCGGCCCGCGCTCGCTCGCGTCCCGCCCCTGCACCGAGACCTGGCGGCCGCCGGCATCGGGCCGATCTCCGGCGGAGACCACGGCGGCGTCACGGCTACCGCGACGTCGCCGGTAGGCGACAAGAGGAGCGCTGTGGCCAGCTTCCCCAAGCAGACGGGTAGCGGTGACGCAGCAGCCGGCAACGCGTGGGCCCGTCACGGATCTGCCGAACATTCGCGGCCGCCATCAGCACCGTCCGAACGGTCTGCACCGACACACGAGCAAGAACCTGCCCGGTCAGCCACGGACCCCGGCGCACTACCGTCACCGCCGGCCCGATCAGCACGGTCAACTCCGCCGCGGCCGAACGCGTCCGATCCTGCGAGTGATCATTGGCCCGGAACATGAACGAGCCATCGACGTCGACACCTGCCGGCCCGCCGACGGTCCGGTTCGGCCGGCGCCAGTCCAAGGGCTTGCTGCTGGGCTACTCCGGGCAGGTCGTCATCGTCGTCTCCGCCGGGCTGGTGATCCTCGCCGTCGCTCTGCTGCTGTCGCCGAAGCTCGGTGTGGCGGTCACCAGTCCACTGTGGGCGGGCATGATCGCCTCCGGGTTCGTGCGGTGGAACGGCGCGCCCGTCATCGAATCCGTCCCACTGCTGCTGCACTCTCAGGTCCGCAAGGCCACCGCTCAAACCCGCTACCGGGTACGACCACTGCACCCGCGGCCGGCCGGGACGATGGGCCTGCCCGGTGACGCCGCCGCGCTGCGCTTCTATGACGACCCGGTCACCGGCGCCGTGATGGTGCACGACCCGCACCGTCAAACCCTATCCGCGATTGTTCACGTGACCCACCCGGCGTTCGTATTGTTGGATACCGCCGAGCAGGCCCGGCGGGTGACGGCCTGGTCGCGGGTGCTGGGCGGGCTGGCCGCCACCGGCACTTGCGCCGCGGTTCAGGTTCTAGAATCCGTGATCCCCGACCCGGGCCGCGGCGTCGTCGGCTGGTGGCAAGAGAACGGCATCCACGACGGATCCCCGGCCTCGATCGAGTACGACACGCTGATGGCCACCGCCGCGCCGTCGACGGCCAGCCACCGCACCCTGATCACCCTCGTGCTGGACCTGCACGCCGCCGCCCGATCAATCCGGGAAGCGGGGCGGGGCATGGCCGGCGCCGCCGCCGTACTCGCCGGTGACATGGCCAACCTCGAGGTCGCGGTGCGCGCTGCATCCCTGTCGGTGCAAAGCTGGCTGTCCGCGCCGGATCTCGCGGTCGTCATCCGCCAGGCCTACGACCCGGCCGCCACCCTGACGGTCGAGGATCCTGGCGCGAACCTGGCCACCGGCCCCGCCGCCGTCGACGAGCACTGGGACCATCTGCGGCACGACACCGGCTACTCCACCGTGTTGTGGATCAGCGAATGGCCCTCCATCGACGCCGCGCCGTCGTTCCTGCACACCCTGATCTTCGCCCCCGGCATCCGGCGGTCACTCTGTCTGGTGGCCCGGCCATTGGGTGCGGCGCAGGCTTTGCGGCAGATCCGCAAGGAGAAAGTCGACTACGTCACCGACCGGGAACAGAAGGCCAGGACCGGCCGGATCATCGACCTGTCCGACGACCAGGAATACGCCGACGTCCTCGCCCGCGAGAACGCACTCGTGTCCGGGCACGCGGACATGCGCTACAGCGGCTTCCTCACCCTCACCGCCCCCTCCCTCGACGACCTGCGCGCCGCCATAGCCCACGCCCAGCGGGTGGCGACCCAGTGCATGCTGGAAACCCGCCCGATCTACGGCCGCCAGGCGCAGGCCTTCATCGTCGCCGCGCTCCCGCTCGGACGGACAGCACACTGACATGCCCATACCCCGCCGGACGGACGAGCCCATGACCGTCGAGCCTGCCATCCGAACCTTCGCCGCCCCCGGGTACATGCCGACCGGACTCGGCCGGCGCGCCCGGCGGGCCGCGCGTAGGAAGGCCCGCGCAGTCGAGGCCGCCGCGACGACCGCCCAACATCGGGCCGTGAAGGACCAGGCCGCAGCGGAACTCGCCGAGCGGCGCGCCGCGCACTACCTACCCGCCGCCGGCGAGGACGGCCCGGAATCGCTACGGGCCTACCGGCGCCTCCGGATCCAGGAGCACCGCGCCACCTCCGAGGTCCTCGGCGGCGCCTACCTGTTTCTCGCCGAGGCCGGGCTCGGGGAGAAGGGGATCTACGTCGGCACCGACAGCTACAGCACCGCCGGGTTCTGCTTCGACCCCTGGGTGCTTTACAGCGACGCCGTGCTGACGAACCCGAACATCATGCTCGCCGGCGTCATCGGCTCCGGGAAGTCGTCATGCGCGAAGTCGCTGGCGACCCGCTCGCTCGCGTTCGGCCGCAAGGCGTACATCCCCGGCGACCCGAAGGGCGAATGGACGCCGGTCGCTCGCGCGGTTGGCGGGCAGGCCATCGAACTCGGCGGCGGCCTGCCCACCCGCCTCAACCCGCTCGACGAAGGACCCCACTCGGCGAGCCTCGACCAACCGGAGTGGACGAGCCAGGTGACAGGTCGGCGTCGTGACCTGCTGCGGGCGCTGGTCGAGCTCAGCCTGGGCCGGCCGCTCGTCTCGGTCGAGGCCACCGCCGTGTTCGCCGCCCTGGACCGCGCCGTCAGGGATAACGCGGTGCCGACGCTTCCGCAGGTCGTCACCGCCATGTTCGAACCCACCGTCGGTGTGGCGGGCTCCAGCCCACGGGAGCTCGCCGAAGACGGCCGCCTCGCCGCACACGCACTCAACCGGCTCGTTGCCGGTGACCTGTCCGGCCTGTTCGACGGGCCATCCACTACCAGGTTCGACCCCGATCTGCCCATGCTCTCCTTGGACCTTTCCCGGATCTCCGGCTCCGACCAGCTCATCGCCCTGGTCATGACCTGCGCCTCCACCTGGATGGAAGCCGCCCTCGCCGACCCCGCCGGCGGGCAGCGCTGGGTCGTCTACGACGAAGCCTGGCGGCTCCTGCGATCCCCGGTGCTGCTTGCCCGGATGCAGGCCCAGTGGAAGCTCTCCCGCGCGCTCGGCATCGCCAACATGATGATCATCCACCGCCTGTCGGACCTCGACGCAGTCGGTGAATCCAACAGCCAAGCCCGCAACACCGCCCTCGGCCTACTCGCCGACTGCTCCACGAAAATCATCTATGCCCAGGAGTGCGGCGAGGCCGAGAAGACCGGCTCCACGATCGGGCTCACCGACGCGGAGATCGCCCAGCTTCCCACCCTGGACCAGGGTGAAGGACTCTGGAAGGTCCGCGACCGAGCCTTCCTCGTCCGCCACGCCCGGACAGCTGGCGAAGCGCGCCTGTTTGCTACCAACGAGCGAATGTCAGGAGAAGCGTCCACTCACGCACTGGCTCAGTCGTAACGCTCATTAACCGCTGTTGCGCCTTCAACGCGCCCATCAGCTGCCGAAACGCTAGAACCAGCTACAAGCGTTCGCTACTCTTCATTCCACCGTCCGTCACGGCGGGGCTTCGGAAGCACAGCCTTTAGCGCAGATCCGAAATCATCCGAAGATGACTCGGAATCAATCTGCAATTCGATTCTTGGCTTCCCGGAACTCACGATAATCATCCTGCCACGAGGCAGATCATTTGATGAGATCAATTCGATTTCGCCATTGTCGCCTACCTTCGCGATAACGCCTCGCTTCAACCCCCTAACCAAGCGTAAAACGCTATTAGTGAGAATGCGAAAGCTAAAGGAGCCAACGGCTAGGTAGGTCACAATGGGTTCCATGGACTCCCAGAAGCGTGCGTCAGTACCCCCTCCAGCCTCCGACCCGATGTCGATCTGAGGCTCGACATCTACGTGCCCCCCCTCCGAGGTGATCACCTGCTGATAGAACATCGCCTCGTTATAGGTGCCGCGCAGAGTAAAAGCGAGGATCTGGTCCGACTCGCGCCGCTCCCGCTCGTACACGGAACCGTCCATAGAACGATATGCTGCGGTCGAGATGTTCCGAAGCACGTAGCCATCAGCGTCGGACTGCACTTTCGAGAATTCGGGGCCTACAGGGTAATCGTACTTACCGCGAGCAACCTCGCCAGCATTCGGGACTGCGAAAAGAATGAGCTGCGCGATCCGAGATCCCGGCATCAAGACGATCGGCGTGGGGCCAAGATTGACCAATTCTAAAGTAATACAATTGTGTGATCCTGGTTGGATCTGAACGGCAGTCGCTGTAATGAGGCCCAGTCGGCCATATGACGACCGCGTGACCACTTGGGCGGAAATATCTTCTGGAAGCGATATGTACTCGAGCGTGCTTGCTAGGACGAGTTCAGACGGGTGCAAAATGAACGGTTCACCCCAGGCCTTATCCACAGGCTCCTGCAACGATCGGGGATCCTGGTGAAGCGCGAGTGGATCAAACGCCGACGCCGCGGTATGGCGAAACACGATAAAGTCGGGCGACAGTCGAAGATCTACCGCCGCGCTTTGAATAGATCCTTCAAGAAGCGGCGTTATGCCCAGCCTCGTATTGCGAAGCGGCGACGAGAGACGTGCCTCAACTGCGCGCCGTGACAATACGCCGCCGAGACCTTCGTCGTTCTCAACGTGCTTCAATTCTCCAACGTTGACAATATCGCCGCCCGCCGCGCGCCATAAAGTCGCAAATTCCAGAGTGTCGATCGATTTGCTCGCAAGCTCGTCTAATATTAGCCGCCGCTCATGGATAGACGGGCCATCTTCCCCGAAACCGGCGTCAGCTACAGCATTACCAGGTTGCCTGTAATCCTCGGTTCTTCTGCGCTCGATGTAATCCGCGTCAAGAGCCCGCCTAGCGCTCCACGCGCCAGCTACAACATCGGCGACTTCGATACGTTGACCGCGAGCAGGGCCGTCGATGCAATAGGTCCCTCCTGGGACGCCATCCCCGAGTTCGCTTCGCACCCACTCGATGACGTCGGTGCGGCTCTTGCGGCGGTAGCATTCCCCCCACGTTAATGCGTGATTCAGTATGTCGTTTAAATTATTGTCAAGAATGCGTTCCAAATATAGCGCCTTGGGGCCTAGCTTGATATTGGGCATACTCAAGTAGTCATTCCATGGCTCTAATTGGTCCGGGCGCTCCGTTTCGCCCAATCGATCCAGAAACGCAAACATCATGCGCAGCCTTGTCGCCAGCGCAGGATGTTCTGGAGTCGGTAGATGAGGGGCTCCTTTACGCGGTTGACTCAATACCGCGAGAAACTCCGCGATCGCGCTCATTCCTGCGGGTCCATAAAGCCGAACCGCATTCAGATCGCAGAGGATCTCCTCCAGCCATGACTGTAGCGTCTCTTGAAGGTGCCGAACGACGCCCAGGCCGCCATCATCGGTCAAGAGCGCCGTGTCGTCCACCAAAGCTGCCAGTTCCGCGTCTTCTTCGTCAAGGAAGGTACCCAAGGAGAAATTCGCACCCGTACCCCTTCGAGCTTCAAGTCGAATATGTCCTATTTCATGACCCACGGTAATCGGATACCAGAGTGCCCGCATTCCTTCAATGTATGGAACTGAGACGATTGCAAGGTGCGCTTCAGGGAGTCCATCAAAGTCCGTGAGGCGTGCAGTGAACAAGCCGTTGAACAAATATGATGACAGATCCGCGCGGTGCGTTTCAAAACTGTCGGGTGGACCAACGGTCAATACCGGTTCGTAAGTGTTCAGTCCGTGACCGCGCAACTCACGGCGCGCAATTAGATACAAGGCACGGGGCACATCACTCTGCCGCCCCCGTGCAAAACGCCGATCAAACCAATTCTCTTTCTCAAAGAAGTCCTTGATCCGTCCCCGCAGCAGGTCGAGTCGGCGTTCAGGGTCGCCACCGAAGGATGTCCATTCGTATTCGGCTTGCCTCGCGACTAGCCGCGTGTACAGGTGAAACATTTCCAAGGCACCCGCGAATGCATCGTTGCGCCGTGAGTGGCCTGACTGAAGCTTGCGAACGTAGGAGCCGAGCGTACCGGCGCGATCTAGGAGGCTGCGTAGAAGTGTCGTGGAGTAATCTGTCATGGGCTACGACGACACCCTCCGAGACGGCAGCCGATCACCAGATGTCATCGGACGAGTCGCCCGCGCGAAGCAAGTCGTTAGCGGCGTCGAAAATGCGGGTCAACACCGCAGCATCTTCTGGGTCTTCTTTGTCTGCAACATTCTTTAGTCGTTCCAGAACTTCGTGGATCTGCTGGGTCCGCAATTCATGAATAGCTGACGGAGAGGCGGAACCGGAACTGTCCCCCGACATGCCATTGACTACGAGATCCGCGAACCGAAGCGTGTGATGTGTTGGCGCGGCCAAGGCGGCAGACGACACCGCGCTGCTTGCGACTTCGCCGCCTCGCATCGCCCGATATTCTGCATCGAGTTGCAGGATTGCCTCGTCGACCACACGAGAAAACGGATCCATCAGTCCGCGGCCGGCAGCGACGTGTGCGACTGCCGCGCCCAGATATGGAAGAAGGAGCTCGGGAACGAGTTCGCGACGGTCGGTAGTCGCGCTAGGCGTCATCGGCCGAGTATACAGGTCGCGTCAACTCGGTCGCCGGCCGAAGCGGCAGGCGAGGAAGGCGTGTCGGAGATGACGGCCTCGGCGGTGAACATGCGCTGGCGTGTTGCCTGACCAGCGTATGTATATGTCCTGGTGATCTGGTAGTATTCGGTACTAGGTGCGATCTTCGTCGGAAGGCGTGGATTCCTCCTGAGCGTCCTGGGCCGACCGTGCCAGTGATCCCCGACCCTGGTGCACCCATCCCCGTAGTGCCTCCTCCGGTTGAACGGAGGTGGCGGGCATGGCTTGGCCTGGGAAGCAGAGCCGCGAGGAATCCGCGGCGGGGAGGGATGAACGGATCCGGGCAGCGCAGGCGGTGCTGTCCGACGCGGTCGTCGGGATCCGGGACGGCGCCGATTGGCAGCGTTACCTGGAGTTCCAGTCCGGACTTCACGAGTATTCGGCGAACAACTGCCTACTGCTGATCTCACAACAGGCGAGACTCTTTGAGCAGGGCAAGGTCTCGGCGCCGTTCCCGACCTACGTAGCATCGTATCGGAAGTGGCAGGAGCTGGGACGTCAAGTCCAGCGCGGCCAGACCGGGATGGCGATCATCGCCCCGATGCGCGGCATCCGCCGGGACGCCGTCGGCACCGATGGGGCCGCGCGTCGACTAGGTCGCGGCGAGACACCCCGACCCGGCGAGGGCGAGGTGAAAACCGGCTTCCTACGCGGGTTCGCCGTCGAGAAGGTGTTCTCCGCCGAGCAGACCGACGGCGATCCACTACCCGCACCGCCGCAGCCGCATCTGTTGGAGGGCCAAGCACCTCTGGGTCTGGGCGAGTCGATCCTGCGGCTGATCGAGTCTCGCGGCTACACGGTCTCCACGGTCCCGACTGCTGATGACCTGCAGGGCGCGAACGGACGCATCTCCTGGGCCACCAAGACCGTGCAGATCCGGGCCGACATGGACGACGCAGCAATGGTCAAGACCCTACTGCATGAGGCAGCTCACAGCGTCCTCCACGATCCCGCGACGAACCCGGAAGATGCCGCGCTGCCACGAGGTCACAAGGAGGTCGAAGCCGAATCCGTCGCCTTCATCGTCGCTCGCGCGCACGGGATGCTTACCGACACATACAGCTTCGCGTACGTCGCCGCCTGGGCCGGCGAGAACCACGACAAGGTCCTAGCCAAGACCGCCCAGAGGGTCGCCGCGTGCGCCAAGTCAATCATCGCCGAGTCACCGGCGGAGCACATCGGCGGCGGCAAGATCACCGCCACCCCGGCCGTCACCCCGTCAGCCTCAGTCGCCGACGTCGAACTCGTCCGCACAGTCGGGATGTGATCACCATGCGGGACCAGGCTGACAACGACGACCTCACGAACCTCGCGCTCGGCGCCGTCCTCGCCGCCTTCGCGTGCGGCGGGCTGCTGTGGGTATCCGGTGCGATCTCCTCCGTGCTCGCCGGCGGGCCGTGGCCGCACGGCCATGCCACTGCCGGGCTGACTGCGCTGGTCCACTTCACTGACCCGTCGGCGGCCTGGGACCGCCCAGTCGGGCCCACTTGGCGGTACTGGACGATCACCGTCGTCCTGCTCGGCGCCGCAGTGACGGCGGGATACGGGCTGTGGCGGATGTGGCGCCCAACAGCCGTCCCCGGTACGGGCGATCCGGCCCGGCTTCCCGGTCTGGCCACCCGCTGGCAAGTCAGCGCCGCTGCCGGACGTCGCGCGTTGATGCGCCGAGCCGCGCAACTGCGTCCGAGCATTGACACGCCCGAAGCGGCGGATCTGGGATACCATCTCGGCCGGGCCCGCGGGGTCGACTGCTGGTCCTCGGTGGAGGACTCGATGGTCATCCTCGGCCCGCCCCGCTCCGGCAAGGGCCTGAACACCGTCATCGGCATGATCCTGGATGCCCCCGGCCCGGTCGTCACCACCGCCACCCGCCCGGACAATGTCACCGCCACCCTCACCGCCCGGTCCGCCGGTGACCGGCCGGTTGCCGTGTTCGACCCGCAACACCTCGCCGCCGGCATCCCCTCAGCCACGAAATGGTCGCCAATTCGGGGCTGCGAACACCCTCAGACCGCACTCATCCGCGCCAAGGCCCTCTGCCTGGACCCCGGGCGGGGCGTGGAGAACGGCTCGTTCTGGGCCCAGCAGTGCTACACCGCCGTCCGCTGCCTGCTGCATGCGGCCGCCCTCGGCCGGCGGGAGCCGACCGACCTGTACCGTTGGTCGCTGTCACCGGTGGCCGCCCGCGACGCCGTCGAGATCCTGCAAACCCACCCGACCGCGGCGCCCGCCTGGGCAAGAGCATTGGACGCGATCATCAATGCGGACGCCCGTCAGCGGGATTCCACCTGGGCGATGGTCGCCAATACCTTCGCCTGCCTCGCCGACCCCCGTGTCCTCGCCGCCGTG
>JBIQML010000028.1:0-17344 GCA_044463405.1 Nakamurella lactea
CCCGTGGGCAGCGTCGGACGTCCACCCGCCGTTCACCGCCGGCAACCCGGGCAGGCCCGCAGCCGCCAGGGCCGCCAGGTATCCCTCGTACCGGCGGGAGGCGGACAGGCCAGCGGCGCCCACGAAGGCGATCGCCGTGTGGCCGGCATCGATGAGGTGCTCGGTGGCCATTCTCGCCGCGCGTTGGTCGTCCAACCTCAGCGTGCGCAGGTCGTCGACCGGGCCACTGCCGAACACCACGGACGGGATGGAGCGCGCGATCGAGCGGAGCAGTTCCTCGTTGGTGCCGAAACCACTTTGGATCAGCAGGCCGTCGACACGGTGGCCCTGGACCATCGCGCGGAAGTGGTCGCCCCGCGCGGCGATCTCGTCGGTGTTCACCAGGATGATCGAATATCCGCGACCGGTCGCCTCTGCCTGAGCGCGCTCCACCAGGTCCGCGTAGATGGGGTCGTTGACGTGATGCAGGGCGAATCCGAGCAGTCCCGTGCGCGCGTTTCGCAGCGCTCGCGCCGACATGTGTGGCGTGTAGTCGAGCATCCGGACCGCCGACAGCACGCTGGCCCGGGTCTCGTCGCGGACATGCAGGGACGGGTCGTTGTTCAGTACCCGCGAGACGAGGCTGGTCGAGACGCCCGCGAGTTTGGCCACGTCCATCAGCCGCGGCGCCTTCTTGGCAGGCTGTCCCATCGGTCGTCCCTCGGCCCTCATGAGCACCGCACGGTGCGCTCGACAGGCTACTAGCCCTTCAGCACCAGATGGACCAGCACCCGGGCCGGTCGAGACTCGCTCGCCCCGGTGATCGCCAGACGCACCCAGTTGCCGAAGACGGTCAGCGGAATCTCGGTGAGCGCGGCGGTCTCGGCCACGTCCATGGCCTCGCCACGGGTGATCCAGTGAATCCCGTCCGGTGAGATCTGGGTGCTGATGGTCAAGGGCGGGTGCGCGCCCTCGAGTTGCACGAAGAAGACGGCCTCGCCCGCCCATCCGGCCTCGTAGGGCAACGTGTGGAAGTCGGACTCGACGTGGACACGTCGAGCAATGACCGAGGTGTGAATCGTCTGCACGGCTAGTCGCTTTCGCTCGGAGCTTGTCGATCGTCACTCGGTCGAGTACACGACGGAGTCCAGAAAGAGATTGGCGGCGCGATGGGAGTCCGCCTCCACGTAGAAGATCGGGTTGATCAGGTTGTTGATCGACTGGTAGGCGGGCACCAGCGTCGGCGAGATGCCACGGAGGTCGAACACCTTGTCCATGCTCTGCAACTCCACGTACTGCCGGGCCTGGACATCGACGGTGAGTCGCAGGTAGAGCCAATTGATCTTGTCCGGGCTCTCGTTGTAGAGCAACTCCTGGTCGCCGCCCGGGATCCACTGGTAACCGTCCGCGGACCCGTCGTCGTACCGTCGGCCGTACCACAGGTTGTCGATTCCCGGTTGGCACCAGGGGTTGTCGACGCCGAAGCTCCAGTCGGTGGGGCTCACCCCGTCGCGAAGCTTCCAGTACTGCCAGCGCTTGACGAGTGTCCCGTCCAGGGAGTTCACGTAGCGTATGCCGGGCATGTAGCGGTACGTCTCGTCCTGGACGTCGAAGTAGAAGCCGAAGGCACGTATGGACTCCTCGCCATGACCCTCCTGGTCCTGGGAGGGGGTGTATGCGTACCAGGTCTCCATCTGGATCAGCTTCGGGTCGCCGAAGCGTGAAAGGCGTTTGAGCGCCACGCCCATCGACCCGTCTGCAGGCGGCTCCGTGTGTGGTGCCGCCACCGCGCCGGTGGTGAGCTTGAGGGAGTAGGTCCCCTCCATGGAGCCATGGGACGCGGCGAACCGCATCGGCGCGGAGCTCAGCATGGACGGTGCCCAGCTGGAAAGGTCGACGACGGACGGGAAGGATTCGTAGTCCTTGTACACGTAGTTCGGCGTCAGATCCATCCATCCGCAGAATCCGTTGTCGAAGTCGTCGAAGGTGACGACGTTGCTCAGCGGGCGAAAGCGGCCCAGTTGCCGCTCGTAAGCGATGACCTTGTCCATGTTCCCGTCCAGTAAATCGTTCTACGCCTGCCAGGGCCTGGCCCGCGCCTCTGGTCTTCCGCCTGACGATAACCACTGTTGCATCAGAGCAATATCATGCACAGCAGCGATGGTGCTGACAAGTCGGTCTTGCGTTACATCGGTACAACGTTACACTATCGGCCACGGGCACAGCTCGGCCGCTGCGCTCTCATGCCACGACAGGAGGTAGGACTGTGCGCACAACCAGACATCGCGCGTTGGCGGGCGTTGTTGCACTGGCGCTGCTCGGCGCGGCGACGGCCTGCGGGTCATCGGGCACGCCGGCGACGTCCGGAGCATCGACCAGCGGGAGCGGGACGAGTGGATCATCGAGTGGATCATCGGGCGGCGGATCGGACGGATCCAAGGTCGAGCTCCACATGACGGTGTGGACCTCGGACCCCGATTCGCTCGCGATGTTCGACTCGATCGGCAAGGCGTTCGTCAAGCAGGAGCCCGCGGTCTCCGCGGTCAAGTTCGACAGCCTCACCCTCGACCAGCTGGACACCGTGATCACCACCGGGATCCAGGCCGGCGACCCGCCGGACCTGTCTTGGCTGCCGGTCGAGAAGAGCCTGGAGTACATCCACAACGACGCGCTGGTGAACCTCGCGCCGGCCCTGAAGTCCACCGAGGGCTACGACTTCGACGACCTCATCCCGCGCCTGCAGGATCGATGGACCGTGGGCGATGCCCTCTACGGCGTGCCGTTCTCCACCGGGGCGCTGGTGATGGCCTTCAACAAGGATCTCTACGAGAAGGCCGGGGTGAAGAGCCCCGACGACCTGATCGCGGAGGACAACTGGACGTGGGACTCCTTCCGCCAGATCTCCAAGGAACTGCACGACAAGCTCGGCGTCACCGGCTACGTGCTCAACGACTTCGACTACAAGAACTGGACCCGGCTGCTGCCCATCCTGTTCGCGTACGGGGCGTCCCCGTGGAACGACGACGCGACCAAGTGCACCGCCGACAGCCCGGAGTTCGCGAAGGCCATCCAGCTCTACCACGACATGGTCTACACCGACAAGTCGGCGCCGCTGCCGGGGCAGAAGGTCGACTTCTGGGGCGGCCAGGCAGGGGCAACCACGGCGTTCCTGGGAAGCATGAACAACCTGAAGGACGCCACCTTCAAATACGACATCGTCCCGACCCCGTCCGGCCCTGCCGGCGACACGCAGGCGCTGGGACAGGCATCCATCGTGGTGCTGGCCGCCGGCAAGCACAAGGATCTGGCCACCAAGTTCCTCGCCTTCCTGACCAACAAGAAGAACGCGGAGACGATGGCGAAGTACTACCCGCCGACCCGCGCGAGCCTGCTCAGCCCCAAGGTGCTGGTCGGTAACTCGACCATCCTCACCGAGAAGATGGTCGAGCCCATCGTCAACGCGACGAAGAACACCGGCAAGATCTTCCCCGTCGCCGTCGACGATGCCAAGGTGGCCGACGCGCTCAACAGGTCACTCGACCAGTACGTGTGGAAGGACAGTGTGAACGTCCAGGACGCCCTGAAGCAGGTGTGCAGCGATGTGCAGCCGCTTCTCAAGTGATCGCCCTTGATGAATAGGCAGATCTCGCGAACGGTGGCCGCACCCGGGAAGGTGCGGCCACCGCGGACGAGGCGATCGCGAACCCGGTCGCCGCGCGACGCCGGCCGGAATCCCTTCGGCTACTCGCTGCTGGCGCCGGGCGTCCTGGGGTTCGCCGCGGTGGGCGGGACCGCCGTGGTGTGGGTCTTCTGGTTGAGCCTGCACTCGGTCAACGCGCTCTCCCAGAAGAAGACCTTCGTGGGCTTCGACAACTACATCCGCATCTTCCACGATCCGGATATGAAGACCGTGTTCCCGAACACGGCATTCTTCGTCCTGCTGTTGAGCGTGCTCGGCACCGTCGTCGCCGTGGCGCTGGCCGTGCTGCTCAACCAGAAGCTCGCAGGGATCAACTTCTTCCGGTCCGCCATCTTCATCCCGGCGCTCGTGACGATGGTCGCCTGGGCGCTCGTGTGGCACTTCATCGTGCAGCCCAAGGGATTGATGGATGCGATCTTCGACGTCTTCGGACTGGGGCCGTTCCCGTGGTTGCGGGGCGGGACGCTGACGCTGGCGGTGTTCGCCGTCGTTCAGATGACCAAGAACGTGGGCGTGAACGTCATCATCATGCTGGCGGCCCTGCAGTCCGTGCCGGTCGATCTCCTGGAGGCCGCGCGACTCGACGGCGCCGGGGCGTGGGCCCGGTTCCGGCACATCGTGGTTCCGCAGATATCCCCGGCGATCCTGATGGTCTTCATGCTCATGGTCACCGGTTCGTTCAAGGTCTTCGAAATAGTCCTGCTGATGACCGGTGGTGGCCCTGGGGTGCAGAGTTCGGTGCTCTCCTTCGCCATCTACCACGAAGCGTTCGAGTTGAACGACATCGGATACGCCAGCGCACTCGCCGTCGTGCTGTTCCTCGCGGTGCTCGCGCTCACCGGCATCATCTGGCAGCTTCGGAAGCGGTTTGTCTTCTATGAATCGGACTAGCATCGCAGCGCCTCGTGCGGCGAGGACCGGCATCCGGTACCTGGTGCTCACGGTGGTGTCCCTGCTGCTCATCGGACCCATCCTGTGGATGGTGAGCGGCTCGTTGAAGTCCATCAACGAGATACTGCTCTACCCACCCACGGTCTTCCCGTCCCGCTTCAGATGGGACAACTACGCGCGGATCTTCGAGCTACAGCCCTTCGCGCGGCAGTTCGGGAACTCGATCCTGGTGATGGCGGCGGTGTGCGTCCTGACGGTGGCGCTCTCGTTGCCGGCGGGTTACGCGCTCGCCCGGGTGCGGCCCGTCGCGTCGTCGATCATCTTCGTGGTGCTGCTGTCCGGGATCTTCCTGCCTCCCGAGGCGACGATCGTCCCGCTGTTCCTGTTCGCCTCGAAGCTGGGCTGGACCAACACGCTATGGCCGCTGATCGTGTTCACCGCCGTACTGACGACCACGCCGATCTCGACATTCATCATGAGGCAGGCGTTTCTCATCCTGCCGGCCGAGTTCGAGGAGGCGGCGACGCTGGACGGCGCCAGCCGGCTCCGCACGATGCTGCAGATCTTCACCCCGCTGGTCCGGCCGTCACTGGCGTCGGTGGTCGTCATCTCCTGCTGGTACAGCTGGAACCAGTTCCTGGAGCCGCTGGTCTACATCCGCGACGTCAACCTGCTCACCGTTCCGGTGGCGCTCACCCGCTTCACGGACACCTACGGCCAACCGCTGTGGAACGTTCAGATGGCGGCGACCACCCTGTCGGTGCTCCCGGTGCTGCTGGTGTTCTTCTTCGCCCAGAGGCACGTCGTGGCCGGGCTGGCGGCCGGCGGCCTCAAGACGTGAGCGCCGGGCACCGACGCGACCGGAGGGCCGGCGGCCCGCCGGCCACCCGCACCGATCAGGTCAGGACATGATGGGAGAGACGAGCCGTGGACATCGACGTACTCGCAACGGATACGCTGTCCGCCGTCGAGCTCGACGTCGGGGATCGCCTTCACTTCCGGCTGCCCGACGGCCAAGTCAGGGTGATCGCGGTCCGGTCCGCGGCCGCCGAGGTGGAGAGCAGGGGACGTGGGTGGAACGGTCCCGACGACGGCGTGCTGCGGTACCGGATGTCGTGCACCCTGGAGATCGACGGTCACCCGGTCGAACTGGTGCGCACGGTTCCCTCCCGGCAGAACTTCGGCGAGCCCTATCGGCTCTTCGGCCTGAGGATCTGGTTGGACTCGGCGGGTGACCTGTCGCAGTTCCTGACCGACACCCACGGCGGGACCGATGCCACCGCGGGCTGCTTCTCGTCCCACGCGGTGCGGCTGGCCGTGTGGGAGGACCGTGCCCGGATCTGTCCCATGCTGCTCCATCCGTGGTGCCCGTTACCACCGGACGGGTTCGGCCCCGAGGACTGCTATCGCGGCGAGGACACCTGGCTGGGACCCTTCTGCGGGCGGGAGGCACACAACGGTCTGGACATCAATCATCCCGCGGGAACGGTGCTGTGGGCGCCGCTGGCGTTCGACGAGCATGAGATGTTCAACAGCATCGCCAACGGCGACAACAACAACCGGTGGCGAGGCACGCATCACTGGGACGACGGCTCCACCTGGGTGCTGCAGTCGCACCACCTCATCCGGCTGCTGGTTCCGACCGATCGTCCCATCCCTGCCGGGATGGCCTATGCCGAATCGGCGGGAGCGTACATCGACGCGGTCGAGCACAGCCACTTCGTGTTCCGCGTCATCGACGATCGGGGCGAGGTCCTGCTGGATCCCTGGCTGCTGTTCTGGCAGATGTACCGGGACCGCGAGCTGACCACCGGATCGCACCATCGGGTCTGATCCGCGCGCGGCAGGTACCGCGGGCGCTACTGCGCCTTGGACACCGAGGACATGTGGAAGCCCTCCATCCGGATCGACGGCATCGCCGAGCGGGTGAACCAGTCGCTCCACTCCCGGGACAGGCAGCGTTCGGTGCGCCCGACGTCCACCGCATGCCGGAGCACGTCCAGCGGCGAGACGTTGAACCGGAAGTTGTTGACCGCAGCGGTGATCTCGCCCTTCTCGATCAGGAACACGCCGTCCCTGGTCAGACCGGTGAGCAGCAGCGTCATCGGGTCGACCTCCCGCAGGTACCACTGGGAGGTCACCAGCAGCCCGCGATCCACACCGGCGACCAGATCGGCCGTCGTGCGGGACTCGTCACCGCCGGCCAGGATCAGGTTGTCCACCACCGGGGTGAACGGCGCGCCGTACTCCGCCGCCGACGCCCTGGTCTGGATCAGCTGGGCGATCGTCCCGTCCCGGACCAGTTCGATCCTGCCCGCGGGCGCGCCGTTGTCGAAAACCGTGACCTCGTCCGAGGAATGCGGCGTCTGCACGAACGGCGCGCACTCCAGGCCGGCCTGGGTGGGATCGGCGAACAGGGTCAACCGCCGATCGGTGAGCTTCTCGCCGATCCGGGTACCGCCCGCGGCGGTGAACGCGGACCTGCCCTCGTGCGCGGGCCGCGCCGCGGCGCTCCACCCGAGGTACACCATGAAGTCCGCGACCGCGGTCGGTGGCAGCACCGTGTCGTACCGGCCCGGAGGCAGATCCACCCGCCGACGCGCCCATGCCAGCCGCTGGGTCAGCGACTCGGCCATCGCCAGCACGTCCACGTCGGTGAAGTCCGCCGTGGACAGCCCCGCCCACGACGAGCGCGACAGGTCCTCGGACTTCGCGTTGACCTCCAGCGTGCCGGTGGGCTGCACCCAGCGCCGCCGGACGCCGGTGGAGGTGCCCAGGTGCACGGTGGTCATCTCGTGCCGGGCGAAGCCGTACAGGATGCGCTGGTTCCCCCTGGCGTCGTCGAAGGCCGCCGCCAGCCCCGGCAGCAGCCGGCCGTAGACCTCGAACGAGGTGGGCACCGCCGCGTCGTCGAAGTCCGGGTCGACGCCCGCCGCGCCGTGACCACCGGCGGCCCCACCGCCGGCGTCGAACAGGGCCATGGCGTCCTTCGCCGGGCCGCCGGATGCGGCCGCGCGAGCCGCGTCCTCGGCGGCGCGCACCACCGCAGCGACCCCGGCGGCGGACTCCGCGTCGGCCGCGGATCCGGACACGGTCGCCGCCGATGTCCCCGTCACCGCCACCACGTAGAAGTCGATCGACGTGGCCACCCCGTTGGTGGTGACGGTGTTGTTGGCCCACCGCACGTTCGCCTGCGACGAGGACAGCACCACCACGGTGCACCCGTCCGTCCGCGAGGCCGCGAGCCCGGCCTCCACGATCCGGTCGGGCGTGAGGATCGGCTTGCCCGTCACCGCTGACCCCCCACCATCCACGCGTTGTGTGTCCGAGATGGCGCGATAGCGCGCCCCGGGACATGCGAGGTACCAGCGGACAGTGCTCCGATCATGCCGCCCCTCCCTCTTCACGGGCGTTGAGCACCGAGATGCCACGGAACCTCGCTGACGGGCAGCCGTGCGATACGGCCGCCACCTGCCCCGGCTGACCCTTGCCGCAGTTGAACGCCCCGCCCAGCACGTAGGTCTCTGGGCCACCGACGGCGTCCATGGCACCCCAGAAGTCCGTGGTGGTGGCCTGGTAGGCCACGTCCCGCAGCTGGCCATCCAGCTTGCCGTTCCGTATCCGGTAGAACCGCTGACCGGTGAACTGGAAGTTGTAGCGCTGCATGTCGATCGACCACGACTTGTCGCCCACGATATAGATCCCGTCCTCCACCCCGGCGATCAGGTCGTCGGTGGACCCGCCCGCCGGGTCGGGCTGCAGCGAGACGTTCGCCATCCGCTGGATCGGGATGTGGCCGGGCGAATCGGCGTAGGCGCAGCCATTGGACCGCTCCAGCCCGAGCTTGCGGGCGAACACCCGGTCCAGCTGGTAGCCGACCAGGATGCCGCCGGACACCAGGTCCCAGGACTGCGCCGCGACCCCGTCGTCGTCGAAACCGACGGTGGCCAGGCCGTGCCGCGCCGTGCGGTCGCCGGTCACGTTCATCACCGGGGAGCCGTACGTCAGCGTTCCCAACTGGTCCGGGGTGGCGAAGGACGTTCCGGCGTAGGCGGCCTCGTAGCCGATCGCCCTGTCGTACTCGGTGGCGTGCCCGATCGACTCGTGGATGGTCAGGAACAGGTTGGACGGGTCGATCACCAGATCGTAGGCACCGGCGGTCACCGAGGGCGCCTTCAGCTTCTCGGCGAGAGTGTCGGCGATGACGGGAATCTCGGAGTCGAAGTCCCATCCGGTGACGACGTACTCCCAGCCCCGCCCGGTGGGCGGCACCAGCGACTTCATCGTCTCGAACGATCCCGCTCCCACGTCCACCGCGATCGCTTCCAGTTCCGGCTGCACGCGGACCCGCTGCTGGGTGGTGACGGTGCCCGCGGTGTCGGCGTAGAAGGTGTTCTCCTTGGCCGCCTGCAGGGTGGCCACGGTGTGGGACACCCCGTCGGCGGCCAGCAGCCGCTCCGAGCGGTCCAGCAGCAGACCGATCCTCTCGGCCGATGGCACCGTGAACGGATCGATCCGGTAGTCGCTCACCCAGACCGCGTCGGCGTGCACCGGCTCGTCGGCTCGCTCCACTCGCTCGGACACCACACCCGCCAGCGCCCTGGCCACGGCCACCGCCTGCCGGGCCGTCTCCGCCGCGGCCTCCGGCGTGCCCAGCACCGATGCCGCGAAGCCCCAGGTGCCGTTCGCGACGACCCGCACGGCGTATCCGTTGGTGACGGCGTCCGTGTTGGCCTGTACCGCGGTGTCCCGGATGGTCAGGAAGCCGGTCTGCACGCGGTGGTAGCGGAAGTCTGCGAACGAGGCGCCGGCCGCGCGAGCGGCCGACAGGGCGGCATCGGCCAGCGTGCGCAGCGGCAGGGCGGTGAAGGTGTCGTCGATGCCGTGGGACATCGGTCCACCCTATGCGCCCGGCCGGGTGGCGGTCGGATGGCAGCACTCGGATGGGCGCGCTCCGATGGCCGCGCGGGCCGGATACCGACCCGGCGGTACCGAGCGGGCCGGGCAAGGACCGGTGATACCCGCCCCGTGCAAGGACCGGTGGTACCTGCCCCCACCGGGTCGCCCGGGCGACGGCCGGCATGGGAGGTGACCCACACCAACAACCCCTCGCCCTCCGCTATCAGATGGCCACATCAGCGAGGACGAAACGGTCACACAGGTATTTTTTTCGAACATATTCCAACATCCTATTGCTTACTATTCGTGACTGTGGTCATGCTTTCCGTGACCAAGCCACCGCTTGTGAGATCGGAATCGTTGAGTGGTGTGCATAACTGTGCGGATTCGATGGGGAGCGTGCCGGTCAGCGCGTTCCCTCAGGAGAGGAACGGGATCGATGACCAGCACTCACCATCGAGGGCGCCGGACGCTCTCGGTGATCGCGGCAACAGCACTGGTGTCCGGCCTGATCGTGGCCGGCACGGCGCTGCGGAACGACGGCCCATCATCGGGCACCCAGGTGGCCGCCCAGGGCACCGGCGGGCAGGTGGCGGCGCAGACGCGGCACGGGCACGGCCACTCGGATGAGCTCGCCGCCACCCCGCAGATGGGATGGAACGACTGGAACGCGTTCGGCTGCAACGTCAACGCCGACCTGGTCGAGCAGACCGCGGACGCCATGGTGGCCAACGGAATGAAGGCGGCCGGCTACGAGTACGTGAACATCGACGACTGCTGGCTGGAACGGCAGCGGGACGCCGACGGCAACCTGGTTCCCGATCCGACGAAGTTCCCGGACGGCATCAAGGCGGTCGCCGACTACGTGCATGCGCGCGGCCTGAAGCTCGGCATCTACAACAGCGCGGGCACCGCCACCTGCGCCGGCTATCCCGGCAGCCTCGGGCACGAGACGCAGGACGCGCAGCTCTGGGCGTCCTGGGGCGTCGACTACCTCAAGTACGACAACTGCAACAACCAGGGAAGCTCCACCCGGCAGCAGTACATCGATCGCTACACCGCGATGGGCGAGGCTCTCAAGGCCACCGGCCGGGAGATCTTCTACAGCCTGTGCGAGTGGGGTGTGAACGACCCGTGGAACTGGGCCGGTCAGGTCGGGCAGTCCTGGCGCACCACCGGTGACATCAACGACAGCTACTCGAGCATGCTGTCCATCTTCAACACCAACGTGTGGCTGTACCCGTACGCCGGTCCGGGCGGATGGAACGACCCGGACATGCTGGAGGTCGGCAACGGCGGCATGAGCACCGAGGAGTACCGCACCGAGTTCAGCCTGTGGGCCCAGATGGCCGCTCCGCTGCTGGCGGGCACCGACCTGCGCGACATCAGCGACGCCGACCTGGCGATCTACACCAACAAGGACGTCATCGCCGTGGACCAGGACTCCCTGGGCAAGCAGGGCATCCCGGTGGCGAACAACGGCAAGCCGGCCGGTAACGACGGCCTGTGGGTGATCACGAAGCCGCTGGCGAACGGCGATCGTTCCGTCGTGCTGTTCAACTCCACCGGCAGCGCCACCACCATCAGCACCACCGCCCACCAGGTCGGGCTGGGCCACGCGCGCCAGTACACGCTGGACAACCTGTGGACCCACCAGAAGACCGAGACCGCCGGCACGATTGCCGCCACGGTGCCTGCGCACGGCGTGGTGATGTACCGGGTGTCCGACCGTGGTTCCCGGCACGTCGCCCCCGACGTGTCGATCGCCATGGATGGGCTGGCGGCGGTCGCCGAGCAGGGTGAGCCCAGTGAGGTGACCGTCACCGTCACCAACAACGGGACGCAGGCGATCTCCGACGGGACGGTGACGGTGCAGCCGCCGGACGGCTGGACCGTCGACCCGGCATCCTCGACGTTCCCGAGGGTTCGCAGCAACAGCACGGTGTCGGCCACCTTCACCGTAACGCCCGGCGCTCCGAGCAAGCCGCTGGACGCCGCCACCGTGACGGCGACGGCGACCTACCGTTGGGGCCCCGGTCATGGGCAGGACGGCACCGCCTCCGCCTCTCAGACGGCGATCGTCAGTACCCCCGTCAGCGACCCATATCAGACGTTCTCCTCGGCCTCCGACGCGCCCGCGCGCTTCGGCCAGGTCGATGACGACTTCGGGATCTCCGGAGCCGGCAACGATCTGTGGGGCGGCAGCGACAACTACTCGACCATCTACCTGTCCGGTGCGGTGGGCACCTCGTCCACGGTCCAGACAGAGGTCACCGCGACGAGCAACCTGAGCGGGTACGGCAAGGCCGGGATCCTGGTGCGCAACACGATGACGGACGCGGGCAAGGCCCCCGAGGGCGTGATCCTGTTCGTCTCACCCGCCGGCGGCATCCAGCTGGAGTGGAACAGCAACGCCGACGCCTCGATCGAGTCGGTGACGCCGCAGAACGGGACCATCGACCCGACGGTGCCGGTGCACCTGAAGCTGGTGCGGGACGGCGATACCTACACCGGCTACTACTCCACGGACGGCACCACCTGGAACGAGGTCGGTTCCGCCACGGTTCCGGGTCAGGCCGACACGCAGGACGCGGGGATGTTCGTCACCTCGCACGCAGTGGGATCGCCCGCGCAGATCGACTTCTCCGGCTTCTCGGTTAGTTGAGGAGGCACCGAACAGGCACCGAACAGGCACTGCGCAGGCAGTAGGGAGGCACTGAGCACACGCTAAGGAGGCACCAAAGGCACCCGCCGTGCCCGGCCCGAACGGGCCGGGCACGGCGGTGTCTGGGCTCCTACTGCTGGTCCATCACCAGGCTGCCGTCGGCGTCCAGGTGGCCGGTCGCGACCGTCTCCCAGTTCCCGTCGCCGTCGGTCTGCTGCACCGCCACGGACCCGTCCGGGCTCACCTCGACGATCTGATCGCCGGTGCCATTGCCGTCCGCATCGGTGACCAGCAGCGTGGTCCCGTCATCGGTGGTCACCACCGCGGTGTCCGGCGTGCCGTTGCCGTCCACGTCGGCGGTGGCCGGACCGACGTCGTAGGTCTTGCCGCCGATGTCCACCGTCAGGTCCTCACCCGAACCGCTCGCCGTGTCCGTCTGCGTGCCGGTGCCCGGCGCGGTCCCGGTGCCCGGGTCGGTCCCGGTGCCCGGGTCGGTGGATCCGGCCGGCCGTCCCTGGCTCATGTCGATGGGTGGCTGGTAGGACTGCCCCGACTCGCCGCCCTGGTCCTGGGTGATGGTGCCGTCCGCGTCCATGTGCCCGGTGCCGGAGACGATCCAGCCGCCATGCCCGTCCGGCACCGCGAAGATCACCGACCCGTCCGGATCGACCTGCGCGATGTTGTCCGCCCGGCCGTCCTGGTCGGCGTCGGCCACCAGCAGCGTCGAGCCGTCGGTGCCCTTGATCATGACGGTGTCGTCCACCCCGTCCTGGGTGATGTCCTCGGTCGGGGTGCCCAGGTCCAGCGTGCGGCCATCGGCCTGGATGGTCATGTCCCCCGCATCCGTGGCTCCGTCACCGGTGCCCCCGTCACCGATGTCCCCGTCACCGATGCCCCCGTCGCCCGGAGTGCTCGCGCCGTTGCCGTCCATCACGATCCGGCCGTTCTCCAGATGGCCGGTGCCGACGGCGACCGACTGCTCGCCGTCGGACTGGTACTCGGTGACGGACCCGTCCGCGTCGATGGTGTACGCGGTGTCGACGGCGCCGTCCCCGTCGGAATCGGTGAACACGTCCACCTCGTCCGTCCCGGACACCACGATGTACGAGTCGGCGACCCCATCACCGTCCACGTCGTAGCTGGCCGGACCGAGCTGGTCGTTTCCGATGGTCAGCTCCTCGCCGGGCTGAGTGTCGGTGCCGTCGTCGTAGTGCATGATGGGTCTCCTTCGTGGGGGCCCGCCGCGGCGGGTGGAGGTCTTGCGCAGTGTGACGCCGGAAGCGTCCTCGCGGTTCCCGCGCGTGCCGCCTGCGTGTATCGAACTACCCCGCAGCGGCTCCCGGCAGCGGAATCCGGAAATGCGGCCCGACCGGCGCCGCCGTGGAGCGATCAGTCGTCGGGGTGCGCATGCCTGCCCCGGGAGGGCTCGGCCTGCTGCCGGTCCGAGGGTTCGGGGGACGGCGGTGACGGGGTCGGCCGGGGTGACGCGGTTCCGGGGGTGATCTCGCCCGCCCGGACCTGCCGCAGCAGGCGCTCCGGCAGCAGGATGACACGGCCGGACGGGGTGGTCACCCGGCGCACCGCCGGTGGCTGCGCATCGGTTCGGCCGGACATCGGGTCCGCCGCCGGAGCGGCCGCCGCGGCGACCTTGCCCAGCAGCCCGGGCGGCAGCCGGACCGGCGGCACCACGGGGGAGGTGCCCCGGATCCGCTGCAGCAGCCCGTCCCCCGAGGAGCACAGCGCGGCGCCGGCCGCCCGACGCTCATCCAGCGCGCGCAACCGCGCCGACCGCTCGGCGGCGTCCAGCTTCAGCGCCCGGTCGACCTGGCCGATCTGCTCATCCAGGGCCGCGACCTGCCGGGTGAGCGCGTCGTCCAGCGCGAGCGTGAGCTGCTGGTCGGCCTCCACGAACTGGGCGGCGATCATCTGGTCGATCTGCGCCTTGGCCTCGCCCAGGACCTCGCCCAGCCACTGCTTGAGATGCTGCCGGTCGGCGACCCGCTTGCGCGATCGGATCAGGTACCAGGCCGCTGCCCCGCCCAGCGCGATGGACACCGGGGTCAGCACCACGCCCAGGCCCACCAGCCCGAGCGGCAGCAGCGCGTAGTGCGAGAGCGCGAATCCCATGGAGGCGCCGCCCAGCGCGGTGATCGTCTCGTCCACGCTGCGCGAGTCGTCCATGCCGCGGAACTCGCTGGTGACCGGCGGCCGGGTCACCAGGTTCGCGGTGAGCATCGCCAGCTCGTCGGGCCGGAACAGGTCCGCCAGCACCCGCTGGGACAGCCGGTTCATCACGTCGGCCATCCGGGCGGTGGCGCGAGCGCTCATCGCCTGCGCGTAGGCGTCGATGTGCAGCGGCATCTGCTTCAGCTCGCCGCCGTCCGCCCCGTCGATGGCGCCACGGAACATGGTCAGCGCCTCGCGTGCCTCCCGAGCGAACTCGCTGGACAGCTCGATCCGGGCGCGCTGCATCTCCGCCCGCAGCGTGACCTGCCAGCCGCGCCCGCCGGTCTTGCGACGGGCCACCAGCTCATCCCGCCGGGCCTTGAGGTCGGCGACCTGCGCGGCGCCCGCCGTCAGCGCCGACCGGTCGGCGGCCACCCGCACCACCCCGCCGGTCAGCACGGTCAGCGCGGTGCGGATCCGGTTGGCCTCGCGCAGCAGCGCGGCCCGCGCCGCGACGTCGACGGTCAGCACCCGCCGGACCTCGTCGATGCCCGACTGGGTGCGCAGCACCTGCGCGACCGACGGATCCGCGTGCGTCTCGGCGGCCTGCGCCAGCCGCGCCGACACCGGATGGAACGGGGCGTCGGCGAACCGCGGGGCGTGCCGAGACAGCAGGGTGCGGTTGGCTTCCATCACCTGCCGCCAGCCGCGGTAGGCGTCGATCTTGGTGATCACGAAGTGCACGGTGTCCACCCGGAGTGCGGCCTCCGCCAGGAACGCCAGCTCCCCCGAGGTGAGCGGCGCGGAGGCGTCCACCACGAACATCAGCGCGGCGGCGGATGCAGCGGCCTCGGCGGCGAGTTCGGCGTGCGCGGCCACCAAACCGCCCACCCCGGGCGTGTCGATCAGGTCGACGGTGCGCAGCACGGGCGCCGGCAGGGTGAGTTCGATCCAGCGCGGCGGCGGCAGGTCCGGGTCGGGCTCGCCCTGCAGGGTGGCCCAGGTGGCCAGCTGCGTCGGCGGGATGGTGATGTCGGCCATGCCGCCGCCGAAGCGCACCACGGCCCGCATCTGCTCGCCGTACCGGAACAGCAGGTAGGTGCTGGTGGCCACGCCGGCGTCCACCGGGGACAGCGCGGGCCTTCCCAGGATCGCGTTGACCAGGGACGACTTGCCCCGGTTGGTCTCGCCGATGATCACCGCGCGCGGCGTGGCCCGACCATCGGCGGAGGCGACCAGACGGTCGGCGGCGGCCGGGTCGTCCGGCCCGGCCCCGGCCCGGATCCAGTCCACCGCGCCCCGCAGCCAGCCCGCGATCGACTGGGTCAGCGGCTGCCCGGCGGCGCCGGCACCGCCGGCCCCGGCTGCCGGAGCTGCAGGGCCTGTCATGCCCGGAAACCTACCGCCGCGCCGGCGGTGACGGACGCTTCGGATTCATCCCTCTCCGGGCATGGATCAACATCACCAGCATGCACGAACGTTGTCCCTTCAGCCTCGGCAGTCACAAAACCTCGATGATCGTGCCTGCCGACGATGTTGATCCATGCGGAGTGGGACGCGGGCGCGCGCCGAGCGCTAGCCCGTCGTCGGCCGGCGCGTCGTCCGATTCCTCGTCACCGGCGGTTGGCGCGCCCGGCGCCAGATCATCCGCGCCACCTCGGCGGGGGCGGCCCACCGGCGAGCTGACCCGCCGGCGGTGACGGGATGCCGCCGCGCAGCTCCTGCCACAGCAGGAAGTACGCCCGGTGCACCACGTGCGCGATCCTGCTCTGGGCCGGTGTCCCGCCGTAGGCGGCGTAGCCCCGCCACCAGGTCGCCCGCTCCAGCGCGGCCGCCACCAGCTCGTCCCGGCCGCGGCCCGGCAGGCCCAGCTGCTCGTCGGGCGCGACCGATCCACCCAGCCGCAGCACCTCCTGGGTCAGGTCGTCCGGGAGTTGCACCGATCCGCCGGACAGCAGGGTGAGCACCTCCAGCAGCCGGAACTGATGTGCCTCCGGCCGCTGCAGCAGCACCTCGATGGCGTCCCGGATCCGCTGCCGCTCGGCCCAGTCCGGGCTGTTCGCGGCCAGCGTCGCCAGCGAGGCCAGCCCCGCGGAGGCCTTGATGCCGTCCGCGCGGGAGGCGAACACCTCCCCCAGCGCCGCCCGCAGCTCGCCGAGCCCGCAGCCCTCCAGCAGCCGGCGGCGCAGCTCCCCGGCGCCCATGGTGGGTTCGGCGCGCAGCAGCGCGACAGCGCGCCCGATGCCGTACAGGTCCAGCAGTTCCAGCAGCCGGATGCGCACCTGCTCATCGATGGGAGCGTCCAGGGTGGTGAACAGGTCGGCGGCCATCATCATCGCGCCGAACATGCCCTCGTCGACCTCGGTGAGGGCGCGCAACGCCTGCACGTCGGCGGCGGTGAACGCGCCGGTCTCCATGGTCTCGGCGATCAGCCCGACCACCGGCAACACCGTCGCGACCCGCGGTCGCAGCACCGCGGCCTGTGCCTTGGCGACCAGTTGCGCGGCCCGGTAGGGATCGCCGGCGGCGTCGCCGCCCAGCTCCGGCACGGACTCCGGCGGGATGGTGTCCGCCTTGTTCAGCACGGCCAGCGCGTTGACGGGTCCGGCATCCCTGGCGGCGGTGGCGGCGGTGAACGCGGCCAGCGTGCTCGTATCGTCGGCGCGCACCCCCTGGGTGAAGACGTACACGACGGCCTCGGCCCCGGACAGCGCCGCGGTGGAGACCGGATCCAGCCGGTCGTCGGTGGCGGGCGCGCCGTCACCGACCGGGGATCTCCCGGTGGCCCCGTCACCGCCGAGCGGGTCCTGCGCCGCTACCCCGGCAGCGCCGTCACCGCCCGCGGCGCCGTGTCCGGCGCGTTGCCGCCCGCCCGCCGTGCCCAGCAACAGCTCGGTGCGGGACACCGAGTCGGCGTCCAGGGAGCCGAGGCCGGGGGTGTCGATGACGGTGATCCCCTGCAGCAGCCCGCTGGTCAGGAACGCCTCCAGGTGGGACACCTCGGCGAGGCCGGTGCCGAGGTCACTGCCCAGGTCCGCGGGGAT
>JBIQML010000029.1:0-17335 GCA_044463405.1 Nakamurella lactea
GGAAGACCAGGTCCTCGGTGGCGATGTTGCCGGCGGCGCCGGGCGCGAACGGGCACCCCCCGGTGCCGCCGACCGAGGCGTCGAAGGCGGTGACGCCGGCTTCCAGACCGACCCAGGCGTTGGCCATTCCGGTTCCGTAGGTGTCGTGCAGGTGCAGGCCGACCTCCGCGTCCGGTGCCACCTCGCGTACCGCCAGCAGGGTGTCGCGGACCTGCCCGGGGTGGGCCTTCCCGATCGTGTCCGCCAGGGTGAATCGGTGGATGCCGGCATCCGCCAGGCTCCGTACCAGCCGCGTGACGGCCCCGGGCGGCACGTCGCCGTCGAAGGGACAGACGAAGGCGGTGGCCACGCCGACGGCGACGGCCTTGCCGGTGGTGCGGGCGGCTTCGGCGGCCGTGAGCACTGCATCCAGGCCCGCCTCGACCGAGCGTCCGGTGTTCGCGCGACTGTGGCCCTCGCTGGCGGACAGGAACAGCCGGATCTCGGCAACTCCGGTCGCGGCGGCGCGCTGAACCCCGCGGGCATTCGGTGCGATGGCACACAACTCAACCTGTGCGGCGAGATCGACGATCCGCGCGAGCAGCGCCTCGCTGTCCGCCATCTGCGGGACCAGGTCCGGCCGAACGAAGGCCCCGACCTCCAGGCGCGGAAGCCCGGCCCGTGCCAGCTCCCGAGCGATCGCCTCACGGTCGTCCAACGAGACCCGGGCCGCCTCGTTCTGCAGCCCGTCGCGAAGGCCGACGTCGGTGATGACGATCCTGTTCGGTAATGACGTCATCAGACGATGCCGTCCGCCCGCAGGCGCGCGACGGTGGCATCGTCGAGGTGCAGCAGTTCCGTCAGCACATGGTCCGTGTCGGCGCCCAGCTCCGGCCCGAGGGCGGTGACCTGGCCGGGCTGCTCGGCAAGTTTCGGTACCACACCGGGGAAGGCGACCGTCCGTTTCGTGCCGTCGCGCATCGCGGCCTGGTGCTCCAGCAGCATGCCGCGCTCGGCGAAGTGAGGATCGGCCAGGATGTCCGCGGCCGAATAGATCGGGCCGGCCGGGCAGGCAGCCGCGTCCAACGCCCGGACCACCTCGTCCACGTCGTGGTCGGAGGTCCATGCCGATATGGCGTCGTCGATCTCCGCCGCTCGCGCCACCCGGCCCTCGTTGGTCGCCAGCAGGGGATCGTTCGCCAGGTCCTCGCGACCGATCGCCAGCATCAGACGGTGGAATGGGCCATCTGCGTTGCCGCCGATGACGATCCAGCTCTCACCGCGACACGGGTAGATGTTCGAGGGCACGACGCCCGGCATGGAACTGCCGGTGCGTTGGCGCACGTCGCCGTACGCGGAGTACTCGGTGACAAGAGTCTCCGTGATGGCGAAAACCGCTTCGTACAGGGCGACATCGACCGTCTCCCCGCGACCAGTGCCCCGTCCGCGTTCGACCAGCCCCATGAGTGCGCCGATCACGCCGTACAGCCCCGCCAGGCAGTCCGCGAGCGGGACCCCCATCCTGGACGGGGCACGGTCCGGGTTGCCGGTGAGGTATCGGACGCCGCCGAGCGCCTCCGCCACGCCACCGAAACCGGGCCGCGATCGGTACGGCCCGGTCTGCCCGTATCCGGAGATCCGCACCACGATCAGGTCGGCGTTGTCGGCGCGTAGTTCGTCGGGGGACAGGCCCCACTTCTCCAGGGTGCCGGGCCGGAAGTTCTCCACCAGGATGTCACACTCCGCGGCGAGGCGGAGCGCGATCTGCCGGCCCTCGGGCTTGGTCAGGTTGAGGGTGACGGAGCGCTTGTTGCGGGCCATGAACTGCCACAGCAGCGACGAGGCCGTACCGGGGGACCGCCACTGGCGGATCTCGTCGCCCGCGCCGGGCCGTTCGATCTTGATGACGTCCGCGCCGAATTCCGCAAGGATGCGACAGGTGGACGGCCCGGCGATGAAACTGCCGAGCTCCAACACCCGTACGCCCGTGAGGGGGCCGTCGCTCATCCTCGTCCTTTCGTCGGTTGGGCCGGATCCGTCGGTGACGAATCAGCCCGCCAGATACAGCTCCCGAAGGGTCTCGTCGTGCAACAGCGACGGTCCGCGACCCTCGAACTGGGTCTTGCCGCTGGCCAGCACGTAGGCCCTGTCGCAGCAGGCGAGGGCCTCCTCCACGTTCTGCTCGACGACCAGCAGCGACATGCCTTGGTCTCGAAGCTCGATCAGCTTGTCGAAGACCGCTTGTCGCATCAGCGGTGACAGGCCGGCGGTGGGTTCGTCCAGGATGACGAGGCGGGGCTCGAGCAGCATCGCGCGTGCCATCCCCACCATCTGTCGCTCGCCTCCCGACAGCGCCGATGCCCTGGTCTTGCGATGCCGATCCAGCGTGGGAAACAGCTGGTACATGCGCTCGATGAGTTCCTTGCGCCGCTTGCCGGCGAGATGTCCGGCGAGGTGCAGGTTCTCGTCCACCGTCAGACCCCGGAAGATGTTCTCGATCTGCGGGACGTAGGCCAACCCGGCGCGGGCGAGCCAGTCGGTGCTGCGGTGGGTGCAGTCGTGGCCGTCGAACGTGATCGTGCCCGCCCATGGCGCGAGCAGGCCGACCACCGTCTTCGCCAGCGTCGACTTGCCCGCCCCGTTGGGTCCGACGACGACGACTAGCTCCGCACGGTGGACCTGCAGCGATGTCCCGAACAGGATCTGCTGGTCGCCGTACCCGCCCTCGACATCGGTGACGTCGAGGACGGTCTCGCTGGTCGCCGTCGCGGACCCGTCGGGCGGGGATGACGCGACCGTCATGGAGTTTCCGTCACCGCTAGAGGCCCAGCTTCTTGGCCAGCGCGGTGACTTCGTCCTGGCTCACGGTGCCGGTCTTCGACTGCTCACCGTTCTTGATCTGGAAGACGTCGTAGCCGCTGATGCTGTTCCCGTTGGCCTGGATGTCGTCGGCTCCGGAGGCGCCGTCGAAGTTGATGTCGGTGCCCTGGTCCAACAGCTTCTTGCACGCGGAGTAGGACAGGCACTGGGTTCCGTCGTTGGCGACGGTCCGGATGTGCGAGACGTACGTGGCCGGGTCGGAGGACTTGGCCTCCTGCATGGCCAGCGCGAGGATCACCGTCGAGTCGTAGGAGAGATCCGACAGCTGCACCGGTGTCGACTCCTTGGGGAACGACTTCTTGTACAGGTCGACGTAGGTCTGCATGCCCGCGCCGGACGAACCCGGGCTCACCGCGACGATGTGTACCTTGTCCTTGACGGGCTGCAGCGTCTTGATGGTGTCGGCGTTGAGCAGCGTGTCGGTGCCGATGAACATCGGCGTGGAGATCGAGGCGAACTGGCTGGCGTTCTGCCAGAACTGCGCGCCGGTCTCCGGGGAGATCTCGATGAAGACACACGTGGGGGCCGGGTTGAGCAGCTTGAGCACCTCGGAGGAGTACGACGGCTGCTTGACCGCCAACTGGATGTCCTGGTCGATCGTCCCGCCCAAGGCCTTGTAGGCCTTGGTCACGTTGTCGTGAACCGACTGGGCACCTTCCAGGGATTCGGTGACGATCGAGCAGTGCTTGAAGCCCTTGTCGAGCGCGAGCTGCGCCATGGCGGGACCCTGCAGGGTGTCCGACGGGGTGACCCGGAACGTGGTCTGGCCCTTGACCGAGTCGTCCAGCGCCGAGGTGCTTCCCAGGACCATGGTCGGCACTTTGGACGCCTGGATGCGGCTCAGCACGCTCATCACCGTCACGGACGTGGGGCCGACGAGACCGTTGACCTTGTCGACCTTGAGAACCTTGTCGATGGCGGTGGTGGCACCCTGGGCGGTGCCCCCGGTGTCGCTCTTGACCATGCTGACCTTGGCGCCGTTGACGCCGCCGGCGGCGTTGATGTCGGCGATCGCCACCTGCTCACCCTTGGCCAGCGCGGGCCCGAGGAATGCGGCGTCCCCCGTCCATGCGGCGACCAGTCCGATCTTGACGGTGCCACCGGTCGGTGCGCTGGCCGAGCCGACCGCGGAGTCGGAGCCGACGCTGGAGGCGGAACCGCTGGATACGCTTGCCGAGCCGCCGGCCGAGCCGGCGGAATTGCCGGACGAACTGGCCGAACTCGCGGGGCCACCGGAACTGCCGGATGCACTCGCGGAGCCGGGCGAAGAACCGGATCCCTCCGCCCCGGCCGATGTTCCGCCACTGGAACAGCCCACCAGAGCCACTGCCAGGGCGGCGGCCGCGAGGAGGGCTCCGGCACGACCGGTGGTGCGGCGGGCGATATCAGATGTGTTCATGTCTGCTCCTGTTCCGTGATCATCGGGGTCGCGCCGCCTCGGGAGTGGGGTGGCGTGTGCGGCGGCGATGCCGTCGTCTGTGGTGCGTCGGAGTGGCCGAGATAGGCCTGCGCGACCTCGTCCCGCTGCCGGACGTCGGACAGGCTGCCTTCGGTGAGAACCCGGCCGCGGGCCATGACCACCACGCGATCGGCGATCGCCTCCAGGAAGCGCAGGTTGTGCTCGACGACCAGCAGGGACACGCCGCCGGCGCGGATATCGCGGAGCAGGCCGGCGACGGCGTCGACGAAGGACGGGTGCACACCCGCCACCGGCTCGTCCAGCACGAGGATCTGTGGGTGCCCCATCATCGCCTGGCCGATGCTCAGAAGCTTGCGTTGGCCACCGCTGAGTGAACCGGCCGGGGCGTCAGCCAGCCTGTCGAGATCGAAGCGTCGCAGGAACGTCATCGCCTCGTCGGCGATCTCGGCGTCGCTGGCGCGGGAACGCCGTGGGCGCAGGACGACGGCGCGCAAGGTGGTGTGATCCCGCGCCTGGGCACCCACCAGCATGTTCTCCAGCACTGACAGCGGCTGCAGCGTCCGCGCGAGTTGGTAGCAGCGTCGCAGCCCCAGCCGGGCGACACCATGCGGGCCGAGCCGACCGATACTTCTTCCCGCGACCTGAACGGAGCCGCGGTCCGGTGAAATGGCGCCGGCGAGCACACCGAGTACCGTCGACTTGCCGGCGCCGTTGGGTCCGATCAGGCCCAGGATCTCGTTCTGGTGCAAGGCGAATGAGACGTCGTCGACCGCGACGATGCCGCCGAACGACTTCGCCACTCCGGACACCACCAGCGGATCCATCACGAGCGCACCTTCGTCAGGTGGCGCCGGGGACGCTCGGGCACCAGCCCCTTCGGGCGGATGCGAAGGAAGATGATCAGCAGCAGGCCGATGACCACGCCGCGCAGCGACGGCAGCACATCACCGAGCAGCCCGTCCGGCAGGAATCGGGTGCCCTCATTGATCAGGCAGATCACCAGGATCGCGCCGGCGGCCGGTCCGAACGCATTGCCGGACCCCCCGACGATCACCACGACGAAGACCAGGAAGGTCACGTCGACGGCGAATGCCGACGGTTCGACAACTGTCGCGTAGGGCGCCCAGAAGGCACCGGCCAGCCCCATGATGGCGCAGCCGAGGACGAACACTCCGAGCCGGACCCGCCGCACGTCGAAGCCCAGCGACTCGACGAGGTCCGGGTCCTCACGGGTGGCGCGCAGCGTCCGACCGTAGGGGGAGCGGATGAGATAGCGCGCCAGTGCGACGACGGCTGCCGTCACCACCAGCAGCACCGCCGCCAGGTAGCGGTCGTATTCGAAGTAGCCGAGGAGCCCGGACAGCGGGCGCTGCACGTTGCGAACACCGTTGAAACCGTTGGCGATGGACTTGCTGGTGGTCAGCAGCAGCATCAGCAGTTCGGCGAACGCCAGCGTGATGATGGCGACGAACAGCGTGCTCAACCGCACCCGGGACATGACCAGACCGACGAGCAGGCCGACGATCGCGCTGGCGACACAGGCGCAGATCGCCCCCACGATCCATGGCTGTCCCAGCTTGAACAGCAGCGTGTCGGTGTCGGCGGAACCGGTCGGCGCCATCACCATCGCGGTGGTGTAGGCGCCGACCGCGAAGAAGCCGGCGACTCCCAGGTTGGCCAGGCCCGATGTGCCCATCTGCAGGTTGAGCGCGCTCGCCAGCAGGGCGTAGAAGCAGCCGAGGGTGACGACGTCGACCAGGAAATCGATCACGCCTCACCACCGCCGAACAGGCCGCGCGGCCGGACCAGCATCACCACGGCCAACGCCACGAACGCCACCCCGGACTTGAGGGACGAGTCGATCCACTCGGTGGAGAGTTCCGTCGCGATGCCGATCACCAGCGCCCCGATGGCGGCGCCGAGCGGGCTGCCGAGCCCGCCGACGAGGATGGCGGCGGCCACGATCAACAGCAGCGAGAATCCCAGATCGGGATCGAACGTCACGGTCAACGCCATCAGGATGCCGCCGAGGCCGGCGAGCGCGGATGCCAGCGCCCAGGTGATGCCCCGCAGCCGACGGACCGAGACTCCGCTGGTCAGCGCAAGAGCCGGGCTCTCGGCCACCGCCCGAATCTTGATCCCGAGGTCGGTGCGATAGAGCAGCAGGGCGACCAGGGCGTAGATGACGATGGCCACCCCCAGGATGATCACCTGCAGCGGTGTCACCAGGAACGGGCCGATGGTCAGGCCACCGTTCAACGATGCCGGTGCCGGCAGGGAGCGTGCCTCGGTGCCCCAGATGGCCCGGATCCCGTTGAGCATGACGAACGACAGCCCGATGGAGGTCGCCAGCAGCACCAGGGCATGCCGCCCGCTGAGCGGCGCGAACAGCACCCGTTCGACCAGCGGACCGAAGCAGGCCACCGCGAGAACGCCGACCACGATCGCAGCGGCCAACGGGATGACGCCGGACAGCGAGAAGGTGACGTAGGCGCCGAGTGTCATGAACCCGCCGTACGCGAAGTTGACGAATCGCGACGAGCCGTACATCAGCGTCATGCCCAGCGCCGGCACCATCATGGTGCCGCCGCTGACGATCCCGAAGCCAAGCAGCGGGAGGAGATCACTCACCTGGGTGCTCCGCCTCGCGCGCTCGTGGGTCGACCGCCACGGGACGCGCCGGCGAGATAGCGCAACGCGTCATCGAGCGGAATCACGTCCGCGTATTTGGCGTCCAAATCCCGCAGGTTCGCCTCGTGGGCCTGGATGGAGCGATCTCCCACACAGGGACGGGGGATCAGGCAGGGAAGGCCGAACTGCAAGCAGTCGACCGCCGTGGCGCGGATGCATCCGCTGGTGGATGCGCCACAGAGCACGATGGTGTCGATCCCGCGGCTCACCAGCACGGTAATCAGCTCGGTGCCGAAGAATGCCGAGGTGCCCTGCTTTTCCACGATGGGCTCATCGGGTAGCCGACCCAGCCGGTCGTCGATGTCCACCAGACGGGTGCCGGTGATCAGGTCGGCAAGGTGAGGGGCCTTCTGCATCCATATTCCGGCGTCGCTGCGGTCGGACCGGAAGGCGATGGTCGTGAAGATCACGGGCAGCTGCGCGGCCCGGGCGGTGGTCAGCACCTGCATCGTGGCGGACAGCGTCTCCGGCATGTCGGAGCCCAGGGGATGATCGGCCCGGGTGAAGGCGTTGGACAGGTCGACCACCAGCACCGCCGGTCGCGTCCCGCGCACCAGTCGGGAGCCGAGGCCGGCGGAGGTGTTGGCTTCGTACTCGTCACTCATGGCCGGTCCGGTCCTCCGTGCCCCCGGTTGGCTGGTGGCCGCCGATTCCCCCGGTGAGCTGGAAGGCCGACGCTTGCACGTACGGCAGCCACCTCTCGGCGATATCCCTGTCGAATCGCTCCATGGGTGCGGCGAGACAGACCGCACCGGCGACCGAGCCGTCGTGCGAGAACACCGGAACGCTCAGCGATCCCGCGCCGCCGAAACTCTCCCCGAGGCTGATCGCCCAGCCGTCGCGCCGGACGCGGTCCAGCTCGGACCGCAGTCCAGCCGGGTCGGTCACGGTGTTGCTCGTGTATCGCCTCAGGTCGGTGCTCAGCGCCCGTTCCAGCAGCGCGGGGTCGTAGGCCAGCAGGACCTTGCCGGCCGATCCGGCGTGCAGCGGGAGCGTCTGCCCGACCGCAAGCTGTCGAACGGTACCCTGGCGGGACTGCGCGAGCGCCACGCAGATCCGGACGTCGCCATCCGCGACGAACAAACAGGCCAGCTCGTCGGTCTTGTCGCGCAGGTCGACCAGCACCGGCTGCGCAATGGCGACCAGATCGATCGCTGCCAGCGCCACTGGTAGCCATCGCAACATGCCGGCGCCGATACGGTACTGGTCGCCCTCGCGCGTCAGAAAGCCCTCGTGGCACAGGTTTTGGATCAGGCGCAGGCAGGTGCTGGCCGGTAGCCCGGTGGCGGTGCGGATCTCGGCCAGCCGCAGGCGGGGTCGTTCCACGGTGAAGGCGTCCAGCACGGCGCGGACCTTGCTGAGGACCAGCAGCCGCTGCGACCCGGCTGCCGTTCGGGCCGGATCGTCGCGTGTGGTCGAGGTGGAGCTCCCCGTGAGCCGTGCCACATCGTAGACCGTAGGCCCGCGATGTGGAATGGTCAAGGGTCTTGCGGCACGACTCGCGGGCGCGCGCCGGTAACACCGTCGCGCTACTCCTCCGCCAGCGCCTCCACGGGGGTGGCCCGCACCGCCCGTCGGGCCGGCAGCACCGAGGCCAGTGCCCCGGCGACCACCGCGATCAGCAACACCAGGGCGACGACGCCCCACGGCACGGCCAGCACCAGGGTTCGGCCGATCTCACCGAACGTGGCTGCGGCGCCGGCCCATCCGTAGAGCAGGCCCAGCACGATCCCCACCACGGCACCGATCAGCGCCAGCAGCAGCGCCTCCACCGCCAGGGTGAGTCGCAATTGCCCGCGGCGCAGCCCCAGCGCCCGCAGCAGCGCCGATTCCCGGGTCCGCTCGATCACCGACAGCCCGATGGTGTTGCCGATCCCGACGATCGCGATCACCACGGCGACCGCCAGCAGCCCCGTCGCCACGGTGGTGACGGTGTTCAGCACCGATTGCAGGGACGCACGATCGGTCGCCGAACCCGTGACGTAGATGTCGGCGTGCTTGGCCACCAGGGAGTTCAGGCTCGACGATACGTCCGCCGCGTCGCCGGAGCCGGCCAGCGCCGCCCACATCGCCACGGTCGGCGCGTCCGGCGCGAGGCTGTGCAGCACCGCGGCCGTGGTGACCAGGGTGGGCCCGGACACCCCGGCGTCGGTGAGCCGGCCGACGGCCACGGTGAATCGCTGCGAGTGCCCTTTCACGGTGACGGTGATCGTGTCGCCCAGGTTCACCTGACCGCCGGCCACCCACCAGCTCGGCACCAGCACCGTCGGAGGACCGTCGACGGCGGAGTCCAGTCCGGCCAGCCCGCCCCGCACCACCTCTCGCGCACCCGCCGGCACGCCGATCAGGGTGACCCGCTCGCCGCCCTGTGCGACGTCACCGGCTCCCTCGGCTGTGCCCGAACCCTCGCCCAAGTGCTCCCCGCCGGGCAGTGACACCCCGACCGAGGCGCCGGGAATCGCCAGAACTCCGGAAAGGCCATCCGTCGCGCGCACCCCGGTCACCACATCGCCGGGCAGCGCGGATCCGTCGCCCGCCACCGACACGTCCACCGGATACCGGTCGGACGTCGCCCTGTCCACGCTGGCACCCACCGACGCCGCGGCGACCTGCAGCATCACGATCAGCCCGACACCGACCACCAGCGCCGCGCTGGTGGCTGCGGCCCGCCCGGGGTTGCGCACCGCGTTCAGCGCCGCCAGCCGCCCGGGAACGCCTGCCGCGCCGCCGATCCGGCCGACCAGGCGCAGCAGCGGGGGCAGGAACGAGCGGGTCAGCAGCAACACACCCACCGCCGAGATCGCGCCGCCGGGCATGGCGATCAGCAACGAACCGCCGGCCACCCCGGCGCCCAGCAGCACGCCGCCGAGCAGTACCAGGGCGACCCCGATGCCCACCCGCACCCTGCCGGTCCGGTGTGCCGCCGCGACGTCCGGAACCGGGCGCAGAGCGGCCAGCGGCGGTACCCGCATCGCCCGGGTGGCCGGCAACACGGCCGACCCCACCGTGAGCGCGACACCGATCAGAACCGTGATCACCAGCGGCAGCTCCGGGACCGACAGCCCTCCGGAATCCAGCCCGGTCACCGACCCGGCCAGCGCGCCGACGCCGATCCCGGCCGCGGCGCCCAGCACCGAACCGAGCACCCCGATCAGGCCTGCCTCGATCACTACCTCCCGGCGCACCTGCGTCCCGGTCGCGCCCACGCAGCGCAGCAAGGCGATCTGCCGGCGCCGCTGGGTGAGCAGGATGGTGAACGTGTTGGCGATGACGATGCCCGCCACCACCATGGCGATGCCGGCGAAGCCCAGCAGAACGGTGGTCAGGGCGGTGGTCTGACCGGTCAGTATCGCCAGATCCGTGTCGGCCTGCTGGGTCTCGGTGCGCGCGGTGACCTCCGCGCCCAGCCGATCCCCGATCGCCGCGCTCAGCGCGGATGGATCCGCGCCCGGATCGCCCAGCACGCCGATGGTGGGAGCCCAGGTGACGTGCAGCGCCGCGAACGTGGCCGGCAGGGCGAAGGCCATCTGCTGCCCGCCGGCCAGCGGTGACGAGGACACGTCGGCGATGCCCACCACGATGGCGGGCAGCTGCCGGCCATCCGGATCGGTGAACGTCAGGTGCGCGCCGATCGGCAGGTTCGTCGCCGTCGCGGCGTCGCCGGCCATCACGATCTGCGATGGTCCGGTCGGCCAGCGTCCGTCCACCAGATCGGCCCAGCGCAAGGCCTTCTCGGCCGGGTGGACGACGAGGTCCAGGGTGCCGTGGGAGTCCTCGGAGGTGTATGGCAGGCCGGTGGAGTACAGCGGTTCGGCCGCCGCCACTCCTGGCACGGCGGCGATCTGGTCGGCCACCTGAGGGGCCGGATCATTGGTGTTCGGGGTGACGACCACGTCGGTGCCGGAGTACTGGGCACTCACCCGGGCGGCCAGGTCTGCCCGGAAGGTGGAGGTGAAGACCAGGGCGGCGCAGGCGAATCCGGTGCCGATGAGGATGGCGACGACGGTGGCGACGATGCGGGACGGGCGGGTGGCGATCTGCGACCAGGCCGCGGACAGGCTACGCATGCCGGCCTCAGCCCTGCAGCCGGCTGACGGCAGCCAGCAGGTCGTCGGGACCGGGCTCGTCCAGCTCGCCGGCCACCCGACCGTCGGCGAGCAGGACGGCCCGGTCGGCGTAGGAGGCGGCGATCGGGTCGTGCGTCACCATCACCACGGTCTGACCCAGCTCCCGGACGCAGGAGCGCAGGTAGGCCAGCAGCCCGTGCCCGGTCTTCGAGTCCAGCATGCCGGTCGGCTCGTCGGCGAAGATCACCTCGGGACTGCCGATCAGCGCCCGGGCGACCGCGACGCGCTGCTGCTCGCCGCCGGACAGCTCGCTGGGCCGGTGCTCCAGACGGCCGGTGATCCGCAGCGACGCCGTCAACGCGTCCAGCGTCGCCGCGTCGACCTTGCGGCCGGCGAGATCCAGCGGCAGCAGGATGTTCTGCCGAGCGGTCAGGGTGGGCAGCAGGTTGAACGACTGGAACACGAAGCCGATCCGGTCGCGCCGCAGTTCGGTCAGGGCCCGGTCGGTCAGCCCGGTGATCTCGGTGTCGCCCACCAGCACCCGGCCCCCGGTCGGGGCGTCCAGCCCGGCCAGGCAGTGCATCAGGGTCGACTTGCCGGATCCGGATGCGCCCATGATCGCGGTGAAGCTGCCCCGGCGGAACTGCACCGAGATGCCGTCCACGGCGCGCACCGCGGTGGGCCCGGAGCCGTACACCTTGACCAGATTCTCGGCCGCCGATGCGACGGCGGAGCCGTTGCGGGCGGCGGTGACGGAGCCTCCGGCGGTGTCCGGAACCGGACCGATCGGCGCGGATGCGGTGTGTCCCATGGTGATCCCCTCGTCGTGTGCCCGCCTGAGAACGGGCACCGTCGAGACTAGGAATCGTTCACGGTGACGGCATCGGCGTGCGGTCGCCGATCCGTCCCGGGCGACTGCGACCGCCGGGGGAGGGCGCCGACGGTGATCTCCACCCCTGGTCGCAGACGGCAGACCCGCGCGCCACCGCTGCCGGCGATCCTTGGGAAGTTTGGGTATTTCCATGCAACCTGCCCGGTAAGTGGCGCGTCCTGCGAGTGTGCCTCGGTCCAGACGTCACGCTGCCGCCTTTGCTGGCGGCAGCGACCCTGATCGTCGCGGGCTGTTCCCAGCAGGGCGCAACGGGCAGCGGGCCGGTCATCCCCGGAGCCGGCGCGGTCCGTCCGGGCGGAGCCTCCACCGCAGCGTCCACGGTGCCCAGCGGGCGGAGCGGGTCGACCGTCCCGAATGCGGTCACCGGGCCGACGGTGCCGGGCCACGCGACGGCAGATGCGCCCGTGCCGCCGGTCGTGACGGTGACGGTGCCGCCACTGCAGCCGCCTCCGCCCACCCCAACCTCCAGCACCCTCGCAGGCAGCGATGGCGCCGGGCCGACCGGATCCGGGCTGGCGCCCGGCCTGCATCATGACGGCGCCGACACCACATCGACCGAGTCCACCGGATCCACCGGATCTACCAGCGCCACGGAGCACGGGTCAGCATCCGGACGGCAGGCCCATCCCCCGACACCCACCGCCGCCACGGGTGGGACCGGCACCACCACCACCGGCGCCCCGGGCCACCCGGCGACCGACCGATCGAGCCGGCCGGTCACCCGGTCGTCGGCGCCGGCCACCCGCCGGTCGACCTCCAGCACGACGTCCACCGGCGGGCACGCATCCGCAACGTTGACCCACAGCACACCCACAACGTCGACCCACAGCACGCCCGTAACCACGACATCGTCGCCGTCGCCGGCGGCGCCATCGGGAAACCGGACCACGCCCCACGGCCATCGAACCTCACCGCCGGAGCATCCGACGCGGCCGAGCCGCAGCGCGCCGCCGTCGATACCCCCGCTCTACCAACACATCATGGGCTGGACCGGATCCGGCAAGGTCGTCGCGCTGACCTTCGACGACGGACCCGGCCCCTACACCGGGCAGATCCTGGACATCCTGGAGAGCAAGAACGTGCCCGCCACGTTCTGCCAGATCGGCGAGCAGGTGGCGAGCTATCCCGCTGTCGAGAAGCGCATCGTCGCCGACGGCGACGTGCTGTGCGACCACAGCTGGGACCACGACGAGCACCTGTCGCAGCGCGGGGCCGCCGACATCGACCGGGAGATGCGCCGCACCCGGTCGGCGATCCTGTCGGCGGCGGGCGTCGCCCCCGTCTACTACCGCGCGCCGGGCGGCGACTTCGGCGATCCGGTCAAGCGGGCAGCTGCCCGCAACCACCTGCCGATGCTCGCGTGGGCGATCGACACCAGGGACTGGACCAGGCCGGGCGTCGATGCCATCGTCGACGCCGTGCTGGACCACGTCACCGACGGTGCCGTGATCTTGCTGCACGACGGCGGTGGGGATCGCAGCCAGACCGTCGCCGCGCTGCCGAGGATCATCGACGGGCTGCGGGCGCGCGGCTTCTCGTTCGTCACGCCGCCCCGGCACCCGGCAACCTGAGGCGCCGCCGGCAGCCGGGGATCAGCGACCGACCAGGCCGCTGGTGTAGGCCAGCACCACCAGCCCCACCCGGTCCCGGCACTCGAGCTTCGCCAACAGGTGCCCGATGTGCGTCTTGACCGTCGCCTCCGCCATGAACAGCGTCCCGGCGATCTCGGCGTTGCTGGCCCCGGCGGCCACCTGCAGCAGCACCTCCCGCTCCCGGCCGGTCAGCGACTCCAGCCGGGGGTCCGGCTCCACCGGGCCGGACGGCAGCGCGTGCACCACGTGGTCCAGCAGGCGGCGGGTGGCACTCGGCGCCACCACCGCGTCCCCGGCCGCCACCGACCGGATCGCCGAGAGCAACTCGTCCGGCCGGGCGTCCTTGAGCAGGAACCCGGACGCCCCCGCCCGCAGCGCCGCGTAGACGTACTCGTCCAGGTCAAAAGTGGTCAGCACCAATACCTTCGGAGAAGCCGCGGCGGTGGCGGGGTCATCGGGGCGGGCCGTGACCGCGGCGCCGTCGGCGTCCGTGCCGATGCCGGCGCTGGGGCCGCCGACCAGCCGCCGGGTCGCCTCCACCCCGTCCATCACCGGCATCCGGACGTCCATCAGCACCACGTCCGCATGCACGCCGCCACGGGTGAGCGCGGCCACCGCCTGGGCTCCGTCACCGGCCTCCCCCACCACCGCCATGTCGGGCTGGGCGTCGATGAGCATCCTGAAACCGCCGCGCACCAGTTGCTGGTCGTCCACCAGGAACACTCCGATCGGCGCCGATTCCGCGGCTGTCACGGCGCCAGATGGTTCGCACCGAGTGTCCAGTGCTCCGCTCGGCGGGCCTGCAACTGTGCCGTCAGCGTTGCCACCGGCCGCACGGCTCGCTCCGGCGTCGCTCACGGTGTCAGATGGTTCGCACTGAGTGTCCAGTGCTCCGCTCGGCGGGCCTGCAACTGCGCCGTCAGCGTTGCCACCGGCCGCACGCCTCGCTCCGGCGTCGCTCACGGTGTCAGATGGTTCGCTCCGCGCTCCGCTCGGCGGGCCTGCAACTTCGTTGCGACGGCCCTGCCTCGCTCCGGCGTCGCTCACGGCGATCCTCCCTGATACGGAACCGTCGCCGTCACCTCGAACCCCCCGCCGACCTCTGGGCCGGCGCGCACGCTGCCGCCCTGCAACCCGACCCGCTCGCGCATACCCTCCAGGCCGTGCCCGGGCTCGGAGTTCCCGTCACCGCCGTCCGCCGCGGCCCCGCGACCGTCGTCGGTCACCGTCACCACCACCTCCGACGGCCCGTAGTGCAGCACCACCCGGCAGGTGGCCGCCGGGCCCGCGTGCTTGAGGGCATTGGTCAGCGACTCCTGCACCACCCGGTACACGGCCAGCCCGGCGTCCTCGGTCATGTCCCGGGATGATCCGATGGTGTCGAAGGTGACCGGCAGGCCGGTCGAGCGCACCTGCGCCACCAGGTCGTCCAGGTCCCCCGGTCCTGGCGCCGGGGCGTAGCGGGGGGAGTCGTCGCCGGGCCCGGCGCGCAGCACGCTGACCATCCGGCGCATCTGCGCCAGCGCGTCCCTGCTGGTCGCCGCGATCGTCTCCAGGACCTGCGGCCCCATCTCCGGCTTCGCCCTGGCCGCCGCCGCGCCGCCGTCGGCCTGCACCACGATCACCGACAGCGAGTGCGCCACGATGTCGTGCAATTCCCTGGCGATCCGGGCGCGCTCCGCCGCGGCGCCCATCTCCACCCGGGTGTCCCGTTCGGCGGTCAGCAGCCGATTGCGCTCGGCCAGCGCCGCCAACTGCTCCCGACCCCGCTCCCGACGCTCGCGATGCCGGATCCCGAGCAGGTACGCGGCCACCACGACGGCGACGCCCGCCAGGAACAGCAGCACCACCTGGTCCAGGGCGCGGTCGTAGTAGTAGCCCGACCACTGCACCGCGGCCAGCCCGGATCCGACGACGGCGGCGCCGAGCGCGGCGTAGCCCCAGCGCCGGTCCGGGATGTAGGCCGCTGCCGCGTGCACCACCACCGGGATCACCAGGTCGCCCGGCGTCGGAGCCTGCAGGAGCACCCACTGGACCAGGCACAGCACCACGGTGACCCAGAGCACCTGGAGCGGGAACGTGCGCCGGCCGAACAGCGGCAGCACCAGCAGCACAGTGAAGATCGGCGATCCGCCGTATCGGCCCAGACCCATGCCGCCGACGGAGAGCAGGCCCAGCACGATCAGCAGCGCGCCGGTGACGACGGCATCCCCTGCCCACCGGTTCTCCTCGAACCAGCGGTTGACGGCGCTGAGCATGGGCTCGAGCGTAGGGCGCGGGGCGGGAGGTGAGCATCCACCTGCGGTCGCGCCCCGGGTACGACCCGGGGTGGAGCCGGCGCCAGGGGCCGGGCGGAGCCGGCGTCCGGCCCGGATCGCGCTGAAAAGTCGCCCCCAGATTCGCGACCGACGCCCGGACACCGCGCTGACCTGCGACAACGCTAGGGCTCTTGCGACGAGGGGGAATGTGGGGGCGACTTTTCAGGGCTGACAGGATGGGGTCCACGTGCCACGCCGCCTGGAGGACCCGGTGCCTGATCCCGCAACACCCCCCGCCCCTGCGCTCGGCTCGGCCGGCGGAGCCCGCACGGCCGAACCGGTCCCGGCGCTGGTCCCGGCGCCGCAGACGCTGCGAACCGACGGCGGCACGGTCGACCTGGACCACGCCGCGACGGTGACGGCCGGCCCCGGCGCCGAACCCGTCGCCGACCTGCTGCGCACCCTGCTCCGACCGGCCACCGGCCTGCCGCTGGCACCGGCCGGCACCGCCGGCGCCGCGGGGTCCGTCAGCATCCATCTCGACCCGGCGCTGGACGCCAACCCCGAGGCCTACACGCTGGACGTCACGGACAGTGGCATCCGCATCGTGGGGGCGTCGCCGGCCGGCGCCCGGCACGGGGTGCAGACCCTGCGCCAGCTGCTGCCGCCGGCCGCCGTCGGCCCGGGCCCGATGGAGGCTGGGCCGCTGACGGTGCCCCGGCTGCACATCGCGGACTCGCCCGCGCTGCGCTGGCGCGGCGGGATGCTGGACGTCGCCAGGCACTTCATGCCGGTCGAGTTCGTGCTGCGCTTCGTGGACCTGCTGGCGCTGCACAAGTTCAACGTGCTGCACCTGCACCTGACCGACGACCAGGGCTGGCGGCTGCCGGTGCAGCGCTACCCGCTGCTCACCGAGATCGGCGGGCAGCGCGCCGGATCCCGGCTGGGCCACGAGAACCGTCAGCCGCCGGGCACCCCGGAACACGACGGCATCCCGCACGGCGGCAGCTACACCCGCGCCGACATCGCCCGAATCGTGCAGCACGCCGCCAGCTTCGGCGTCACCGTCGTCCCCGAGGTCGACCTGCCCGGCCACACCCAGGCGGCGATCGCCGCCTACCCGGAGCTGGGCAACACCGGCCAGCGGGTGGGCGTGCGCACCGCCTGGGGGATCAGCCACCACGTGCTCAACATGCAGCCGGAGACGGTGGAGTTCTGCCGACGGGTGCTCGACGAGGTGGCGGAGCTGTTCCCGTCGGAGTACGTGCACCTGGGCGGTGACGAGTGCCCGCGGGACGAGTGGCGCGCCAGCGAGGCCGCCCGCCGTCGGGTCGCCGAGCTGGGCCTGGCCTCGGTCGACCAGTGGCAGGGCCACCTGCTCGACGAGCTCGCCAAGCACCTGACCGGGCACGGCCGGAAGGTGATCGCCTGGGACGAGGTGCTGGATTCCGGGGCGCCGCCCGGCACCACCGTGATGTCCTGGCGCAACGAGCGGGGCGGGGTCACCGCTGCCCGGGCCGGCATGGACGCCGTGATGGCACCCAACACCCCGACCT
>JBIQML010000030.1:0-16624 GCA_044463405.1 Nakamurella lactea
CGACGCCATGTTCGGCGAGATGAAGCGCCGCCAGCAACTGCTCGCCGACGCCGGGAACCTGCCGAACGTCACCGAGTACAACCGGCGCCGGGACGCCGGCGACCCGGCGTGCACGACCCCGCTGCCGAACCTGTTCGTGGTGATCGACGAGTTCGGCGAGCTGCTGACGGCCAAGCCGGACTTCATCGAGCTGTTCCTGGCCATCGGCCGGATCGGCCGGTCCATCGGGGTGCACCTGATGCTGGCCTCCCAGCGGCTGGAGGAGGGCCGGCTGCGCGGGCTGGAGTCGTACCTGTCCTACCGGCTGGGGCTACGCACCTTCAACGCGCAGGAGTCGCGGGCGGTGCTGGGGGTGCCGGACGCCTACGAACTGCCGCCGATCCCCGGGTCCGGCTACCTGAAGGTCGACACCACGGTGTTCGAGCGCTTCAAGGCGGGCTACGTGTCGGGCACCTACCGACCGCCGGTGACGGGCGAGACCGTGGTGGATGCGGACCCGGTGGCGGCGCCGTTCGGGCTGTTCAACGAGATGGCCGACTACCTGGAACGGGTCGCCGGCGAGCGGGCCGCGCAGGCGGTGGAGAACGACGCCGCCGGATCGCCCGGGGATGCCGGTGGTGACGACGAGGACGAGGACGCGCTGGCGCCCACCGTGCTGGACGTGGCCGTGCGGCAACTGGCCGCCGCCGGCACCCGCACCGCGCAGATCTGGCTGCCGCCGCTGCCCACCACGCTGCCGCTGGATCGGGTGGCCGGCCCGGTGTCGGCCGACCCGGTGCTGGGCCTGCACGCGGACGGGCCCGGCGGCCGGCTCAAGGCGGCCATCGGGATCCTGGACAAGCCGGCCGAGCAGAAACAGGAGCCGATGGTGCTGGACACGGCCGCGTCCGGCGGGCACCTGGTGATCCTGGGGGCGCCGCAGTCCGGCAAGTCGGTGCTGGTGCGAACCCTGGTGATGTCGCTGGCGCTCTCGCACATCCCGGGCGAGGTGTCGTTCTACTGCCTGGATCTGGGCGGCGGGTCGTTGCGGGTGCTGGACGGGCTGCCGCACGTGGCCGGTGTGGCGCCCCGGCTGGACGCCGATCGGGTGCGGCGCACCGTCGCCGAGGTGGCCACCGCGCTCGCCGAGCGGGAGCAGCTGTTCGGCCAGCTGGGCATCGACTCGGTGGAGGCGATGCGCGAGCGCTGGCGGGCCGGGCGGCTCACCCAGCTGCCGGTGGCCGACATCTTCCTGGTGATCGACAACTATCCGGTGCTGCGCAGCGACTTCGAGGACCTTGCGGACCTGGTGCAGGACCTGGGCACCCGCGGTCCCGGCTACGGCATCCACCTGGTGCTCACCTGCGGCCGCTGGGCGGACATCCGGATGCAGCTGCAGGCGGCCATCGGCACCAAGATCGAGCTGCGCATCAACGACCCGGTGGACTCCACCTTCAGCCGGAAGGCCGCGGAGAACCTGCGCGCCGACAACCCCGGCCGGGCCATCATCGAGGGCGGGTTGCAGGTGCAGGTGGCGATGCCCGAACTGGCCGCGGACGCGAGGGGCGCCGCCGACCAGGACGCCGGGGGCGTCGACGGGTCCGATGCCGCGGCCTCTGTCCTTGCCCGGCCGGACCGGGCAGGTGCCGACGGCGGTGACGAGGCACCCACGGAGCGCCTGGTGCACCGGATCGCCCAGGCCTGGGACGGCGACCCGGTCCCGCCGATCAGGATGCTGCCCACCCTGGTCGACCATGCGGAGCTGATGGCCGGCGCCGGGTCACGGTCGGGCGGTAGTCTCGGCGGTCCGGCCGATGTCCGGCCCGCCGACAAGACGCGTGGCATCGTGATCGGCGTCGACGAGACCGAGCTCCGCCCGGTGCAGCTGGACCTGCTGGGCACGGAGCCGCACCTGCTGGTGATCGGTGACGCGGAGACCGGCAAGACCTCCCTGCTGCGGCTGCTGGTGCGGGACCTGGTGGGCCGCTTCACCGACGACGAGGTGGTGTTCGCGGTCTTCGACGTGCGCCGCACCCTGCTGGACGTGGTGCCCGAGGACTACCTGGGCGCCTACGCGGGCACCGCCGCGATGGCGGCCGGCATGGCCAAGGCGGTCGCCGGGGAGCTGCAGGGGCGGCTGCCGCCGGACGACGTCACCGCCGCGCAGCTGCGTGCCCGGTCCTGGTGGGCCGGTCCGGAGATCGTGGTGCTGGCCGACGACTTCGACCTGCTCTCCCCCGGCGGTCCCGGCCCGCTCGCCCCGTTCGTCGAGTTCCTGCCCCAGGCACGGGATCTCGGGTTCCACATGGTGGTGTGCCGGCGCTCTGGCGGCGCCGGGCGGGCGATGTACGAGCCGGTGCCGCAGCGGATGCGGGAGGTCGGCGCCACCGGGCTGCTGCTGTCCGGCGACCGTCAGGAGGGTGCGCTGTTCCCGGGGGTGTCGCTGGCCGTGCAGCCGCCGGGCCGGGGCACACTGGTGCGTCGCGGGCGCAAGCCGGTGCTGGTGCAGCTGGCCTACCTGCCGGACGCGCTGGAAGCGTGATCGGGGCAACCACCGAGCCCTTGATTGTTTGACAAGCCAACACGGCGGCTCGATGGTCGATCGCCCTCGGTCGTTATGATCTCAGCGGCAGTCGGTGTTCAGCCGGCTCCGTCTGACTCAGCAACGAGACGAGAACCCCGTGCCGAACGTGCACCGTGGCATCGCCACTCCGTGTTTCGCCGACGATCCAGAGGAGTTGATCGAACTCGGGGTGTCCGCGGAAGCGGCTGGCTTCGACGGATTCTTCATCTGGGATCACATCGTCTACACGAACACCCGGGACGGCCCCGCGATCATCGATCCGTGGCTGGTGCTCGCGGTCGTGGCATCTCGTACGAGGACCATTCGACTGGGTACCGCTGTGACGCCGCTCTCGCGCCGCCGGCCGTGGGTACTGGCCCGGCAATCCGCAAGCCTGGACATCCTAAGCCGCGGCCGTTTCATCCTCGGAGTAGGCCTGGGATCGCCGGCGGAGGGAGACTTCGGCACCTTCGGCGAAGTCACCGATGACGCCGTACGCTCGCACCTCCTCGACGAGGGCCTGGATATCGTTGCGGGATTGTGGTCGGGCGAACTCTTCGACTATTCCGGGCGTCACTTCGACATCAAGCCGGTCCGATTCACGCCGACGCCGATCCAACGACCTCGGATCCCGGTCTGGGTGGGCGGAGTGCTGCCCCACCGCCGGCCGATGTTGCGAGCCGCGCGCTGGGACGGAGCGATTCCCATCCGGTACGTCGATCGGATGCTGGATCGTCCAACCCCAGAACAGATGCGCGAGGTGCGCGATCTCGTGCTTGCCACCCGTGGCTCATTGGACAACTATGATCTGCCGGTATGGGCCGAGGTGGCTGCCGACCCGGCCGCGCTGCCGTCTGTGCTGTCCGATTACGCGGCAGCGGGCGCCACGTGGTGGATCGAAACCGCCCGCCCGGGACCAGACTGGCTGCAGCAGCTACGGGAGCGGATCGCTCGGGGCATTTAGACCATCACAGGGCTGATGAAACCACGACCGCTGATGAAACCACGACCGGTGCATCGGTGGCGGGTAGGCATGGGTCTCTGGTCACCTGTCACAGGGAGATCGACAGGTAGTGATCGGACAGCGCCGCGGCCATCGCCGCGCCATCTCCGGTTCGGAACACCTCGCCGAGTTCCCGGTGTCGGTGGGCCACTTCGAATAGGTCGATGTGCTGGTTTTCGATGGAACTGCGCATGACCGCACCCATTTGGGCGTTGAGTGTCTCCCACAGTGTGGCCAACCGATGCTTGCCAGATTCCCGGATGATGCACCCATGGAACTCCGAGTCGAGTTCGACGATGGCGGCAAACTCCGCCGCCGCGGCAGCCGACTCCATCCGCGAAACGACCTCCGCCAGTGCGTCGGCCAGAGAGTTCAGATGCTCGGCCGGGATGGCTCGCACGGCACCCTCTTCCAGGACGTATCGCGCGTAGCAAGCATCGGCGATCTCCTCAGCCGACATTCGGGTCACAACGCTCTGGCGCCTGGGTGAAATGTAGACGAGACCCTCTTGGGCAAGCTGGCGTAACGCCACGCGCAGGGTCGCCCTGCTGACTCCCATCTCGCGGGCGAGCGTCGCTTCTACCAGCCGAGTCCCGGCCTCTAGTTCGTTGTTCACGATGAGCCGCTTGAGCACACCATGAACAGAGTCCGTCAGGGACACGTGCTGTATCGTCGACGAGCCGTTCGGCATCGGCAGCGGCGCCGTCATGGATGACCGTCCCCTGGGGCACAACGGGTCTCTGCCGGACTGCCCCGCCCGCGGCGCATGGCACGTAGCCGTCGCGGTGCACTGCCGGCCGACAGCAAGGGCCGCGTGGCCATATCTGCACCTCCATCGACGGCCAACAAGCGACTGTCGACTGTCGCCTCGATGCACCCTACACTACGAGACCATCTTCGATCCCGGAAGGGCATCACGAATCCGGCAGAGGCAAGGTCCCTCGCCCCTGCCGACTAGTGCGCCGAATTGATGAACGCATCTTGACATCGAGTATCGACCGTGGTCGACTTTCAGTCGACAGTCGACCGTGGCGATCGACCCGCCCGGCCAGACGCCACCCTCCGTCATGCCGTCCGAACCAATGGGCAGGTTCCATGTACGCCAGCAACGCACCGCACGTCGGCCGTCGCTGCGGTGCGCCGGCCGGGTGTGCCACGCGACCTCGGGTCGCCGGCACCGGTCGCGTGGCCTTGCCGGGACGCTCGACTCACGATCTGCCGACCGGCGCGGGCGGGAGATCGCTGTGAAGTCCGAAGCCGTACGACCCGCCACCGCCGCGGTGGCTGATCGTGGTCCCGTCTTGCTGGAGACGAAGGATCTGACCAAGTACTACGACGTCCGGCCCTCCCTGGCCGGCCGAATACTGCGGCGCCCGGCCGATCGGGTGCGTGCTCTTGACCATGTCTCGCTCTCGGTGCGTCGCGGCGAGACCCTCGCCGTCGTCGGAGAGACCGGTTCGGGGAAATCGACCCTCGGCCGAATGATCGTCAGGCTGGAGAAGCCGACCTCGGGCGAGGCAACATACGAAGGCCGCAGCATCTTCCATATCGGCAACGCCGAGTCGGCCCGCTTGCGGCAACGGATCCAGATCATCTTGCAGGATCCTTATTCCTCGCTCAACCCGTACCAGACGGCTGGCGACACCATCGGTGAAGTGCTCAAGGTCTACGGATACCGCGGAGATCGCGCCGCGGAGATCGATCGCCTGCTGGGCATTGTCGGATTCCCGGTGGAGATGCGCGACCGGAAGCCAGGGCAGCTATCCGGCGGTGGCCGGCAGCGGGTCAGCATCGCTCGTGCCCTGGCAGTCCGGCCGGAGCTCATCGTCGCGGATGAGCCAGTGTCCGCGCTGGACGTCTCGGTCCAGGCCCAGGTGCTCAACCTCTTCGAGACACTGCGAACCGAGTTGGGTCTGACGTATGTATTCATCACTCACGACCTGGCAGTCGTCCAGCGACTTGCCGACCGCATCGCGGTCATGTACCTCGGTCGGGTGGTCGAGGAGGCGCCCTGCGCCGAGCTCTTCGCCGATCCCAAGCACCCGTACACGAAGGCATTACTGGCGGCCGCCCCCAAGCTCGATGCTACTCGCGGTTCCCGGGTGGCATCGGTCAGCGGGGAAATGCCCGACCCCATCAACCCACCGTCCGGATGCGTGTTCCATCCTCGCTGCCCCGCCGTCATGAACGTCTGCCGTTCGGTCGTCCCCGAGCGCGTCGCGGTGCAGCCTGGCCGCTCGGTTACCTGCCATCTGTATCCACCGCCCAAGCCCGCGCCTTCGTGAGGACATCCTTCTCACGTCGGTCTGGCGGCCATGCCGACAGGCTGGCCCATCGTCCCAATACCTGCTCACCACGTTCACACGGCATCGTCAAAAGGAGAGCGCAGATGATCAGACTAACCTCCCGACGTCGGATCGGCCTCGCGGTACTTACGTCCCTCGCGCTGGTGCTCACCGCCTGCGGCGGCGGTAGCGGCTCGTCCGGTGCCACCAGCCCCTCGGCTTCCGGCAGCACTCCGCCGTCGGGCGGCGCCGGATCTGCCTCCGGAAGCTCCGGATCCGGTGCCAGCACCCCGGGAGCGACCACCGAGACCTCCGCGTCCGGTGCTTCCGGCGCGTCCGGCGGGTCCGCCAGCCCGGTCGACACCCTGGTGATGGCGAACGCCGTCAAGGTCGACACCCTGGATCCCGCGCAGAACTCGCTCAACGAGAGCATCTGGATGGACCAGAACATCTACAGCCGGCTGGTGCACACCGATCCCACGGGCACGAAGATGCTTCCCGATCTCGCGAGCTCCTGGGATATTTCGCCCGACAAATTGACCTACACGTTCCATTTGCGGGACGCCAAGTTCTCGGATGGAACGCCCGTCACCGCACAGGACGCCGCTTGGTCCATCAATCGAGCCAGAAACCTCGACGGCGGCTGGGGATTCTTGGTGACGGCGGTCAAGAGCGTCACGGCCAAGGACGACAAGACCGTCGTCATCACGTTGTCGCAACCGCACAGCCCGTTGCTGGCGGACCTGGGCATCTACGCTTTCGCGGTGCTGCCGGAAAAGGAAGTCAAGGCCAAGGGCGACGCGTTTTTCAATCACCCCGTGGGTAGCGGCCCCTTCATGGTCACGAGCTACAACCCGGACACCGAGATCGACTTCGCACGGAACCCGAACTTCTACGGCCCGGCGCCCAAGATCAGCAAGCTGAAGATCATGATCGTCACCAACGACAACACCAGGGTCTTGGACCTGCAGGCCAAGAAGGTCGACGTCATCGAGAACCCGCCGGGCAATCTGCTGAGCCAGATCTCGAAGAACCCGAACCTGAACGTCGACCTCTTCCCGTCGACGCGGGTCGACTTCATCCAGATGTCCGGGAAGAACCAGTACTTCAAGAACGAGAAGGTTCGCCAGGCCGTCAAGTACGCCCTGGACCTCAAGGCTATGAATCAGCTGGCCTATCAGGGCAATGCGGTGCCGGCAACATCGTTCATGCCCTACAAGATGCTCTACTGGGACGACTCCCTACCAGCCGTTACGCCTGACCTGGACAAGGCCAAGCAACTACTGGCGGACGCCGGGTTCGCTCACGGTTTCACCACCAATCTGATCACCACAAGCGGAGATGCCGCGGGGCAGGCGGAAGCCGTGATCATGAAGGATTCGCTGGCGAAGATCGGCATCACGCTGAATATCGAGTCGTACGAGCAGGCCACCGCGTACGACAAGGTGCGCACCGGGAAGTACGGTATGGCGGAGCGGTACTGGACCAACGACATCATCGATCCTGACGAGGTCGTCACCTTCGGTGTCGACGTGAACGCCGGCTCCAATTCGTTCGACACCTGGTGGGACAACCCGAAGGCCGCCAGTCTGGCGAAACAAGCCCGGTCCGAACCCGACGCCACCAAGCGTCAAGACCTCTACGATCAGATCCAGCAGATCGTCTACGACGAGGTGCCCTACCTGCCGATCGAGTACGTGCCCTACCGCTACGCCTCCGGCAAGTGGGTTACCGGGTTCAAGGTTTCGCCCCTGGGCAACTACAACGACTCGCTGCTGACCCTGACGGTCGCCCAGCACTGATTCCTGGACTCCCGGGCCTCTCGATTGCCCGGGCCCGGGAGTCCAGATCCATACCGCGGACGCATCCGAGAGGAGGGTCGGGCCACCATGCAGGTGTGGCGGTACATCGGCCGACGGATACTACAGATGATCCCGATCCTCTTCGGCGTGACGGTCGTTTCCTTCTTCCTGCTTCGGATCGTGCCCGGCGATCCGGCCTCCCAGATCCTGGGGAACCACTACACACCCAAGGCCGCCGCCGAAATCAACAGGGCACTCGGTCTGGACCGGTCCATCTTCGTCCAGTACTGGAACTACTTGACATCGGCGCTGTCCGGAGATCTCGGACACTCCTACTATTACAACGACTCGGTTGCCCACCTGATCGTGACACACGTCGGACCGACGTTGTTCCTGGTGGCGTTCGCCGGGATTCTCACCGTGATACTGACACTGTCCATCGGGCTGTACGCCGGTCTGCACAGCGGCGGTGTCTTCGACCAGGGAGCGCGCGTGTTCTTCTTGGTCGGGTTCGCCCTTCCTGGCTTTCTGCTCGGAATTCTGCTCATCTTGTACTTCGGCGTGAAGGTGCCGATCTTCCCGATCACCGGATTCGGAACCGGGTTCGTGCAGAATGTCGAGCATTCCTTCTTGCCGGCCGTTGCTCTGGCCATCCCATTCTCGACGGTGCTCATCCGTTACCTGCGCGGGCTGGTCATCGAGAATGTGAACTCGGACTACGCCACCACCGCCAGGCTCAAAGGCATCCCCTGGTCGGCCGTCGTCCGCCGACATGTCCTGCCGAACGCGCTGCTGCCGTTGATCGTCGTCTTCGGGGTGAATCTGGCGTTCCTGGTCGGTGGCACGGTCGTGATAGAGAACGTCTTTTCGATCCCTGGCATGGGCGGTCTACTCGTGTCCTCGGTGTCCACCCGAGACTTCCCCGTGGTGCAGGCCCTGACCATGATCTTCGCGATCCTCATTCTCGTGGTGAATCTGACTGCCGACGTGTTGCACGTGACGCTGGATCCCCGGCTGGCGGAGAAGGCCCTGTGATCTCATGACGGCCCTGGATGCAGCGCCCTCGCTCGGGCGGCAGCCGCGCCCGGCGAAGACCCGATACCGCCGGTCGATCGTTCCCAGGGTGTTGCGCGGCCGGGCCGCCCTGCTCACGGGCGCGTCGATCCTTCTAGTGATCGCCGTGCTGAGCCTCGGTGCACCGCTGTTCACCAGCTACGACCCCATCGCGATCGACCCGCTGCACCCGCTGGCGCCGCTGTTCTCGCCGGGACATCTCTTGGGCACCGACGAGTTCGGCAGGGATATCTGGTCGAGGGTGCTCTATGGCGGCCGTTACGATCTGGCCATCGCCTTCGGCGCCACGTCGGTCACCCTGGTGGTCGGTGTCATGCTGGGTATGACCGCCGGCCATTTCCGCGGCTGGATCGGAGCGGTCATCATGCGGGTCGTTGACCTGCTGTTCGCGTTCCCGTTCCTGGTTCTGGTGATCGCGATCATCGCGATGCTCGGCCCGAGTTTGCTCAACATGTTCATCGCCTTGTGGATCGCCAGTTGGGTCAGCTACGCGCGGATCGCCCACGGCCAGACACTGGCCACCAACCAGCAGGGCTACGTGGTGTCGGCGATGGCGCTCGGCTTCTCGCACACTCGGATCATCTTCCGGCACACCCTCCCGAGCGTGCTACCGGGAGCCATCATCTTCGCGATGGTCGACGCGGTCGGCAACGTCCTTCTCGGTGCGTCCCTGGGATTCCTGGGTATCGGTGTCCCGCAACCGGCACCGGAGTGGGGCGCCATGATCGCCGAGGGCCAGAATTACATCCTTTCAGAGTGGTGGTTGTCCATCGTCCCCGGAGCCGCCCTGATCCTGCTGGGCGTGTCGTTGAGCCTGATCGGTGACGGGCTGGCAGACATCCTGCGACCGGCGAGTTGAGTGACGGTGATGACGACACCCAGTGACGCGACACCGGCGGACCGCACCGTGGCGGGGACTGCCGACGGTCCGCCCGGTAGCGACGATGACAGCCTGGTGCTGGACGACCTGCGGATCACCATCCCGACCGGGGACGCACTGGTGATTCCCGCGGACGGTATCACCCTCTCGGTGCGTCGCGGCGAGATCCTGGGCATCGTCGGTGAAACGGGCAGCGGCAAGACGGTCACCTGCCGCGCGATGTTGGGGCTACTGCCGACCCGCTCGTCCCGGCACCAGGGGCGAGTCTCGTACCCGCGGCTCGGACAGGACGACGTGCTCGCCCTTCCGCCGGCCCGGATGCGCCAGCTGTGGGGAAGCTACATCTCGATGATCCCCCAGAACCCTATGACATCGCTCAATCCGATTCGACGCATCGGCTCACAGGTCGAGGAGGCCGTGTCCGGGCACGCCAAACTGTCCAAGCCACAGCGACGAGAACGCGCCGTGGAGCTGATGACCAGGGTGGGCATCCCGGCCGCCGCCAGGCGGCTCCGCGATCACCCGCACAACTTCTCCGGCGGCATGTTGCAAAGGACCCTCATCGCCATCGCCCTTGCCGGCGAGCCCGAGGTCCTTGTGGCGGACGAACCGACCACCGCGTTGGATGTGATCATCCAGGACCAGATCCTCGCCTTGCTACTGGACCTACAGCGGGACACCGGAATGAGCCTGGTGCTGGTCAGCCACGACCTGTCGGTGATCGCCCAGGTCTGCGATCGCGTCGCAGTGATGTACGCCGGTCAGGTGGTGGAACTGGGCCCGGCGGAAGAGATCATCGCCTCGCCCAGACATCCGTATACCGCAGCGCTGCTCGCCTCCCTTCCGGGAGCAGTGCCACGGGATCAGCCGCTGGCCACGATACCGGGCGCGCCGCCTCAGCTGATCGATCAGCCCGTCACCTGCCGATTCGCGACACGGTGCGGCTATGCCGAGCCCCGCTGCACCACCGAACCGAACCTTCTGGTCGACGTCAAAGGGCAAGGCGCGCGGTCGGTGCGGTGCATCCGGAATGAGGAACTCCAGGGCAGGTTGGCCGAAGAGCTGCACTTGCACAGCACCTGACAGCAGCACCATCCCGTCCCATCGTCACAGCGGTAGCCAATCGTCGGACGCTCGTCGCAGCGCCAGCGGTCTCATCACGGAAAGGGAGCCAGCATGACCACGAACAAGCTGAAGGTCGCAGTGATCGGCACCGGTCGATGGGCGACCAGCGCACATATCCCCGGGTGGTTGCGAGATCCGCGGGTGGAGGTGGTAGCGCTATCCGACGTCAGCTCGACGGCGCTCTCGCAAGCCGGCGAGACATTCGGAATATCGCGGTTGGAGCCGGACTTCCGGGCTATCACCGACGACCCAGACATCGATGCGATCGATGTCGTCACCGGCGACTCACAGCATTTCGAGCCCGCCTGGGCGGGTCTGGCGGCTGGCAAGCATGTGCTCTGCGAGAAACCGGTACACCACGACTATCACAAGGTTGTGGAAGCGGCGGACCTGGCTGAGGCGGGTAATCTGAAAACCAAGCTGGGTTTCACCTTCCGGTATGCGCCAGCGACCATGTACGCCGCGGAGCTGATAGCGCAAGGCTATGTCGGTGACATCTACATGATGAATGTCTTCGAGCAGAACAGCCAGTGGCTGGACCCGAATACTCCGACCAGGGGGGAGCGAGAGAATTCGGAGGAGCACATGGCTGTGTCGTCGATCGAGGGGTACGGCGCACCGGTGATCGACATCATGCACTGGTGGATGGGTTCGGCACTCGAGTCCGTGGTCGGGACCATGCGCAACTTCGTGCCATCCCGCGTCGCCAGGGAGACCGGACAGATGACCCGCATCAACATCGACGACGGCGATATGTGGATCGCCGAATTCGCCGGTGGCAGGCTGGCATCCGTTCAGTCCTCATACGTCACCGTCGGCAACTATCCCGGTATCGAGGTGCGGGTCTACGGCTCCGAGGGCGCATTGATCGTCCGACTGGTCGAGGAATTCGGCATCTGCCAGAGCGTGAAGGGCGCCAAGAAGGACGCGGTCGAGTTCGTGGAGCTGGACATCCCGCAGCGATTCTTTCCGGAGGGTGGAACCTCCCGAGAGTCATGGCGGACCCTGTTCTACGCGAACCTGGTGAATGACTTCGTGTCGGAAATCCTGAAGGGCGGCACCACCAATCAGGGCGGATTCCGCCAGGCCGCGCTGGTCCAGCAGACCATCAACGCCTTCGAACGTGCACACCGCACCCGCGCGTGGGTGGACTTCCCGATCGACTGATCGTGGCCTGGCTGGCGCCGACACCCGTGTTGCTAAGAACGGATCCGGCCGGTGACCCAGTCATATCGGATGTCCTCGTCGACGATCTCGCCACCGGCACGCGATCCCACACCCGAAGCGCCGTCCACACTGTAGAGCGAGCCGCTGACGTAGCTTGAGGCGTCAGAGCTGAGCCACAACACGAGGTTCGAGACCTCCGCAGGCTCGCCCGCCCTGGCCAACGGCAGCCGCGGGATCCGTTCACCGAGGCTTTCGGCCATGGAGGGTGGCAATGGTTTCGGCTGGGTGTCTATCAACCCCGGACTGACACAATTGACCAGGATGCCGTGCGGCGCGAGTTCGATGGCCGCCACCCGGCTGAAGGCTTCGGTTGCCGCACGACTGCTCGCGTAGGCCGCCGCGCCCGCCGAGCCTCGGGTCGTGACTCCGGAGGAGAAATTGATGATGCGCCCGCCCGTTCCCTGATCGATCAGCGCTCGGCCAGCGGCCTGCGTCATCAGGAATGTCCCCCGGCAGTTGACGGCGAAGACCGCATCCCAGACCTCCACCCGCTCCTCGAGCAGTGCGGCGTGAGGCGCGACCGCAGCGTTGTTGACACAGATGTCCAGGCGCCCGAAGGTTGCCACGGCCGTATCGACGATCTCGTGCGCACCCTCCGACGCGCGAATATCTGCCACCACCGGATGAACTCGATCGCCCAATGGCGCCGCCGTCCGCGCCAGGCCGTCCGCATCGCGGTCGGCCGCCAGCACCCGCGCCCCGGCTCTCACGAAGTCGCCAACGATCTGCCGCCCGACACCGCGTGCGGCACCGGTGACGATCACAACACGCCCGGCGAAGTCGTAGGTAACGTTCACCTGATTGATCCTGTCCATTCTGGGTGACGGCCGACGTTTCACCGTTTCGCTGGCCGTTTCTGACGATTGTCGATGCTCGACAGTATAGGAGCGAGCGGACGTGGGGAATACCCCTACCGGAGCGGTATGGCGGCCAACGCGGCCAAGGCAAGCCACCCGACGCCTATCATCGTCGCACAGTGGGGGCGCCGCGCCCTGTCCGCCGAAGGAGAGCAACGGAGTGATGAGGACTGAACGACCCTCGACAATCGTCGAACACAAATCGCTGCCCGAGCGCGTCCACGAGATCCTGCGGGAGCGCATTCTGAACAACGAACTGCCCGCCGGTACGCTGCTTGTCGAGTTGGACCTGAGCGAGGAGTTCGGCGTCTCGCGAACCACCATTCGCTCGGCTCTGCGAGAGCTCAGGGCAGAGCGCCTCATTCAGGTCTCCCCTCGTCGTGGTAGCTCGGTGTCTCGGATGTCACCGGAGCAGTCGATCGAAATCTGTGTCGCGCGATACGCCTTGGAGGCCGCGGACCTGGAACGGGTGCTGCGGACGGGCCGCGCCAGGTTGACACGGCGAATGGACGAGGCGTTGGCCACCATGGCCGAGGCGGCCACCTCGGGCGATCTGTCCGCGCTGGTACGGGCGGACACCGATCTGCACCGCCAGGTGGTCGCGGCCGCAGACCTGCCGTTGGTCCTGGAACTCTGGCAGAGCATGAACGGTCAGATGGCCGCGCTGATGCTGTCCGCCCTGGACCGGCAGGGCATCGACCTGGAGGAGTCGGTGCGTCGGCACGCCAAGCTCATCGCCGACTTCCGGTCGCTGCGCCCCGCACAGGCCGTCAAGGCACTGCGAGACCACTACGTGACCTCCCCGGTCGCTACCGACTCGGGAAAGCGGTGAGCAGGCCGGCGTATGCCTGAATAGGCTCCCTCGCGCAGCAAGAGCCGACCGGAGTATGGGCGACGATCGCGAACCGACCCTCGCCCCCTCACGGCGGGTGGGCGGGCGCGATGCCGTCGACCTGTTGTCGATTGTCGACCTTTACCGTAGACTCAGCCCACACGGTCAGATTCGGGTCGGTCCTCTGCTGCACAGGTAGGAACGCGCTTGTTTCGGGGGTCGCTCCGGTCGGTGCGCCCCGATGGCAGGGCCCCGAGAGCGCATAAAAGGGAGAAATTCGTTGGCCGAGAATAAGCTTCGTGTCGGCGTGGTGGGGACCGGCCGGTGGGCGATCCGGTCGCACATCCCCGGCTGGCAGCGGGATCCGCGCGCCGAAGTGGTCGCCTTGGCGGACACGAACGAAGACGCGTTGGCGGCCGCCGGCAAGGAGTTCGAGGTCGAGCGCCTGTCCACCGACTTTCGCACGCTGACCGACGCGGACGACATCGACGTCATCGACGTCGTCACCGCCAACTCGGCGCACTGGCCGGTTACCCTCGCCGCCCTCGAGGCCGGCAAACATGTCTTGTGCGAGAAGCCGGTCCACCACGACTACCACATGGTCAGCCGGGCCGCGGACCTGGCAGAGTCCAAGGGGCTGAAGACCAAACTGGGCTTCACCTTCAGGTACGCCCCGGCCACGATGTATGCGGCGTCGTTGATCGAGTCGGGATTTGTCGGCGAGCCCTATATGATGAATCTGTACGAACAGAACAGCCAATGGCTGGATCCGCAGACGCCGCTGCGCCAGGTACCGCCGACCGTCACCGACCAGATCGCCGTCTCCTCGATCGAGGGATACGGCGCCCCGGTGATCGACATCATGCACTGGTGGATGGGCCGTCCCCTTCAGGCGGTTGTCGGCACCATGCGCAATTTCGTCCCCAGTCGAGTGCTGCGCAGCACCGGAGAAATGACCGCCGTGAACATCGACGACGGCGACATGTGGATCGCCGAGTTCGCGGGCGGGAAGCTGGCATCCGTCCAGTCGTCGTATGTGACGGTCGGGAACTTTCCGGGTATCGAGGTGCGCATCTACGGGTCAGAGGGGGCGATCATCGTCCGGCTCGTGGAGGAGCGCGGAATCTGCCAGACCATCAAGACGGCGACCAAGGACAAGGTCGAGTTCGTGGAACGAGAGATACCGCAGGAATTCTTTCCGACCGGCGGGCTCTCGACGGAACCCTGGCCATTCCTGTTCTACTCCAACCTGCTGAAGGACTTCATCACCGAAATCCAGGGCGGCGGATCGACCAACCAGGGCAACTTCCGCCAGGGGGCGCTGGTGCAACAGACCATCAACGCGTTCGAGCGATCGCATCGCGAGCGAGCGTGGGTGGACTTTCCGCTGTCCGACGGCGAGCCCGGGTGAGAGACGGGCGGTGTTATCCATCAGGAATGGCACGCATCGCATCCGGGGCGTGAGTACATGACGGCACATCACTGGGGCGACCTGCAGGACGACGGCGTCGCCGGTGCCATCGTCGAGCGGGCCCTGGGCGTAGTCGGCCCCGCCGCCGAGTTCGCCGACGTCCGCCTGGTCGAGTGCGAGGAGCTGCGGACGTACCACGGGCTGGCGATGGAGCCCGACGAGCGGGTCGAGCGGAGTCTCGGTATCGGGGTCCGGGTGCTTCGTCAAGGAGCTTGGGGTTTCGCCTCCCAACCGCTGCGCGACCCGGCCGACGCCGAGCGGGCGGCGCGGCACGCCGTCGATATGGCCACGGCGGGCGCCGGGACCGGGGCTCCGACGACGCTCCCGACCAGGGATCCGGCATCGGGCCGATACGAAACAGTGGTGGAGCAAGATCCGTTCGCGGTGTCGAGCGCGCAACGAGAAGACGCGCTCGACCGGATCGTCCGGGCCGCCGCGGCGACGGCGGGCGTCGTCGGGGTGCAATCCGGCTTGAATGCCAAGCGGCAGCACCGGCACTTCGGAGACAGTGCGGGGGCCAGGCAGCATCAGCACCTGGTCGAGTGCGGCGCGATGGTGGTCGCCACCGCGTCGGGACACGGCGATGTGCAGCGGCGCAGCTATCCGAACTCCTTCCACGGCAACACCGGCGGCAGCGGGTGGGAGTTCGTGCTCGGACTCGACATGGAGGCCAACGCCGACCGGGTCGGCCGCGAGGCGGCCGCCTTGCTGAACGCTCCGGTGGCGCCCTCCGGCACGGCCGACCTGGTGATCGGCCCCCAGCAACTGTCCCTGCAGATCCACGAGTCTGCCGGACACGCCTTGGAACTCGACCGCATGCTCGGCGACGAGCGGAATTTTGCGGGGATGTCGTTCATCCGCCCCGAGGACGTCGGCACCCTACGCTACGGCTCCCCCGCCGTGACGATCGTGTCCGATCCGACGGTGCCCGGCACCCGGGGTAGCTTCGCCTTCGACGACGAGGGCACGCCGGCGGCCCGAACCATCCTGGTCGACCAGGGCATCGTCACGGCGACGTTGAGCACCAGGGAGGCGGCCGCGCGCGCCGGCCTGGCGGCCACCGGTGCGGCCCGAAGCGACGGTTGGTCGTGCCTTCCGGTGTGCTTTTCCACGCATGTCTTTCTGCAGCCGGGGGACGGTGGCAGCCTCGACGAACTGCTCGATCGGCTGGGCGAGGGATATGTGATCGACGACAACCGCAGCTGGTCGATCGACGACCGGCGGCTGAACTTCCAGTTCGGCACCGAGGTCGCCTGGGAGGTCCGCGGTGGCAAGCGCGGGCGCCTGCTGAAGAACTTCTCCTACGGAGGCATCACACCGCGGTTCTGGGGCGCCGTCGAGGCCGTCGCCGGCCCGGAGGAATTTCGGGCCTTCGGATACCCCTGCGGCAAGGGGGAACCGAAGCAATGGGGATTCTTGAGCCACGGGGCCGCGCCGGCACTCGTTCGCGGCGTCCAGGTGGGGGTGGCCTGACGATGCGCGACGGTGGCGGCGCCATGGCGGCGACCGGCGGGCAGACGGGTTTG
>JBIQML010000031.1:0-16580 GCA_044463405.1 Nakamurella lactea
GTGCCACGCCGTCGCGCGGGGGCACCCCGGGGAGACCGGCGGCCGGGCAGCCAGCGGCTGCCGGACGGTCGGAGGTAGGCGGTCGGGCGGGGACGGGCATCGCTGCCGCCGGGGTTCGGAGGTCCGGCGCTGCTCGGCCGGTCAGGCCGTTCGTGGCAGCGGCCGGTCGGCTGCTCGCGCGTCGGCGGAGGCGTCGGCCGCGGCGGCCCGCTGGGCAAGGATCTGGCCGGCGTGCTCCGGCGACACCATCACCACCGACCCGTCGGCGCCGTTGATCATCGGCCGGTAGGACGCGCGGCGGTTGGCGGCCCCCATCCTCACGTCCGACGCGAACGACCCCACGGCATTCCCCAGTTCGGCGATGGCGTCGGCCAGGTCCGCGGCGATCGCGGACGGGGTGAGCTTGGCCGCCAGGGCCGCCTTGGCCGCCTCCCTGGCGCGCCTGGTACGGCGGGTCGCCGCCACCCCGACGGCGACTCCGGCGGTGAAGTAGTACAGGCGCTTCACGGGCTGCGTTGTCCCTTCTGCTGGCCGAGCGACGGACGGTGACGGGCGGACCGAACGCGCACACGCCCGAACGCGACGGGCGTCCCCCGCCTCGGGGCCGTTCCAGGGGCGGGGGCGCGCTCACACAACCAGGCCAGGGTACCCGGCGCGGCCCGACGTGGCATCCCGGTTCGGGCCGGCCCCGGGAACGGCCGGCAGGGTGCCCGACGGTGCTGCGGCGCCCGGCGGTTCCGGATGGTGCTGGGGCCCGGCGGTCCCCGACGGTGCTGCCGGCGCCCGGCGGACGCTCGCATGCACGAAGTTCGTCCCTCCAGTACCAGGATTCACAAAAGGCCGACGTTCGTGCCTGCCTGAGAAGTTGATCCATGCCAGAGCCGGTGCGGGGGCGCATCGAGGTCGCCGGTAGCGTCAACCTGGCCGAACCCCGTCGCCACACCCCCGTGCTGGAGGCCCGCCGTGACCACCGTCGCCCCGCCCGGCTCCCGGGTCGACCGGTCCCCCGTCACCCCCGCCGACCGGTTGCTGCTGGCCGATCGGTTGAGCTCCGCCGTGCGCGGCGACGTGGACTTCTCCTCCTCGGCGCGGTCCGTGTACGCGACAGACTCGTCGAACTACCGCCAGGTGCCGCTCGGTGTGGTGTTCCCGCGCGACGCCGCGGACGTGCAGACCGTGGTGCGGATCTGCGCCGAGGTGGGGGCGCCGGTGCTCGGCCGCGGCGGCGGCACCGGCCTGGCCGGGCAGACCGTGAACGTCGGCGTGGTGCTGGACTTCTCCCGGCACATGAACAAGATCCAGTCCATCGACCCGGAACGCCGGGTGGCCGTGGTGCAGCCCGGGGTAGTGCTGGACGACCTGCGCGCCGCGTGCGAGGTGCACGGCCTGACGTTCGGCCCGGATCCGGCCACGCATGCGTGGTGCACGCTCGGCGGGATGATCGGCAACAACTCCTGCGGCACGCACGCGCTGTACGCAGGCAAGACGGTGGACAACGTGCGGAGGCTGCGGATCGTCACCGCCGCCGGCGAGGACCTCTGGGTCGGCTCCTACGACGATGCGGACTACGCCGACGCGGTCGCCGCCGGCGGCACCCTGGCGCGGCTGCTCGGCGGACTGCGGGAGACCGGCCGCCGGTACGCCGACGCCGTGCGGGCCGCCTACCCGGACATCCCCCGCCGGGTGTCCGGCTACAACCTGGATCGGATCCTGCCCGGCGAGCCGCTGCACCTGGCCAGGCTGCTGGTCGGCTCGGAGTCGACGCTGGCGCTGACCGTGGAGGCCGAACTCGACCTGGCCACCTCGCCGCGGCACCGGAACCTGGTGGTGCTGGGTTACCCGGACATATTCGTCGCCGCCGACGCGGTGCCCGACCTGGTGGCCTTCGGGCTGCTGGGCCTGGAGGGCATGGACCGGACGCTGGTGCACCACTCGCAGGCCATAGGGCTGAACGCCGAGGGCATCGCGCTGCTGCCGCCGGGCGACGGCTGGCTGCTGGCCGAGATCGGTGACGACGACCCGGATGTCACCGAGCGCCGCACCGCCGAGTTCCTGGCCGGGCTGCCCGACGGGGTGCACGCCAAGCGGATCGACGACCCGGCCGAGGTGAAGGCGGTCTGGCTGGTGCGGGAGGCCGGTCTGGCGGCGACCGCGCACCCGCCGGGGAAGCCCCCCAACCACGAGGGCTGGGAGGACGCCGCGGTCCCGCCGGCCCGGCTGGGCGAGTACCTGCGACGGATGACGGCGCTGTGGGACCGGTTCGGCTACTCCGGCGCCTGGTACGGGCACTTCGGGCAGGGCTGCGTGCACACCCGCAACCCGTTCGACCTGCACTCGCTGGAGGGGCTGGCGACCTTCCGGCGGTTCATCGAGTCCGCCGCCGACCTGGTGGCCGAACTGGGCGGGTCGATCTCCGGCGAGCACGGCGACGGCCAGGCCCGCGGCGAGCTTCTGGAGCGGATGTTCAGTGCGGACGTCATCGAGGCGTTCCGCACCGTCAAGTCGCTGTTCGACCCGGCCGGGATCCTGAACCCCGGCAAGCTGGTCGACCCGTACCCGCTGGACACCAACCTGCGCTACGGGCCCGGCTACCGGCAGGCGCCGATCGCCCGGCAGACCGCGTTCTCGTTCGCCGCCGACTCCGGATCGCTGCAGGTCGCGGCGCAGCGCTGCGTCGGGGTGGGCCGCTGCCGCCGGGACGACACCGGGGTGATGTGCCCGTCCTACCGGGCCACCCGCGACGAGAAGCACTCCACCAGGGGTCGGGCCAAGATGCTGGTGGAGATGTTCAACGGGGAGACCACCCCCGCGTCCTGGCGCAACGATGACGTGCACGAGGCGCTGGAATTGTGCCTGTCCTGCAAGGGATGTGCGGTGGACTGCCCGGTGGGCGTGGACATGGCGACCTACAAGGCCGAGTTCAACCATCACTTCTACGCCAAGCGGATCCGGCCCCGGGTGATGTACGCGCTGGGGTTGCTGCCCTGGGCGTCCCGGCTGGCCACCCGGATTCCGCGGCTGGCATCCGGCGCGCTGCGGATCCGCGGTATCGGCACCCTGCTGCGCCGGTCCGCTGGGGTGACGACGTCCCGGTCCGCCCCGGCGTTCGCCCGAAAACCGTTCCGCCGCACCAGCACCGCCCGCGCGCTGAACCAGGCCGACCGGGCGACGGTGGTGCTCTGGCCGGACACCTTCACCAACGCGTTCGACCCGCAGTTGGGCAGCGACACCGCCGCGGCGCTGGCGGCGGCAGGTGAGACCGTGCACGTGCCGACCCAGTGGGGCTGCTGCGGCCGCACGCTGTACGACCCGGGCATGCTCGACCTGGCGCGCCGGGCGCTACGGAACGTGCTGGACATCCTCGACCCGTTCACCTCTCGTGGGATTCCCGTGGTCGTGCCCGAGCCCAGCTGCCTGTCCAGCTTCCGCGACGAGCTGCCGAACCTGCTGCCGGACGACCCCCGCGCGGCCCGGCTGGCGGGGCTGGCCCGCTCCCTGTCCGAGCACCTGCTGGCCACCGGCGCCCTGGACCGGGTGCCGGCGGTGACGACCAGTGGTGACAGGGAATCGGGTGGTGGCGGAGATTCCGGCGGGAGATCCGACGGTGACGGGACATCCCGGCCGGATCGCGGCCCGGTGATCGTGCACCCGCACTGCCACGGCCGGGCCTCGGTCGGCGTCAACGCCGACCGGGATGTATTGAGCCGACTCGGATACCGCCCGCAGACGCTGGACGCGGGGTGCTGCGGCCTGGCCGGCTCCTACGGCTTCTCGGCCGGCACCGCGCCGATCGCCGAGTCCATCGCTCGCGACCACTGGCTGCCCAGGCTGGACGAGGCCGTGCAGGCCGCGGGCGGCGTTTCGGCCGGGGTAACCGTGGCCATGGACGGCTTCTCCTGCATCACCCAGCTGGACCAGCTCGACGGGCGCGCGCACCGCACGGTGGCCTCGCTGATCGCCGAAGCGCTGCGCGGCTGACCCGGTGCATCACCGGACGGCGGCGCTCAGCTTCCAGATGCCCCTATCGTGCGGGGTGGGATGTGGACGACGGTGCCGTACTTGGCGCGAAGTGCTGTGGCTACCTTCGCGTTGTAAGGGTCGAGCCACTCGTCCACCGAGTTCGTGCTGGTGTCCGGGCCCCCGGAGCTGACCGTTATGCCGTGGGCGGCGAGGATCGGGTCTTCGCTGGCCGCGCCGTCAATGTTGCTGAGCTCGGTGAGGGTGTAACAGACCTTGCGAATCGTGATGGAGAACGGCGGCGGCGGCGTTGTCGGGGACAGTGCCGCCAATTGGCGCCGGGCGAGTTTTTCAGCCGACGTGATCGCTGTGGTTTCGGCCGGTGTCACCGAGCCGACGATTGACAGCATCAGGCCGGTATCGACAGCCTCGGTACCGGCGTAGTTGGGCTCGGCTTGGACAGCCGTCACGAACTGTGAGCCGACCACAGACGTCACCGTGTTGAAGGCCGCGTCACCGAGGGGCCCGTTTGTACCCGTGTTCACGGGATTCTGAACGTGGCAGGCAGGCTCGGCATGCAGCGGCGCCGCGGCGCTGAGGGACGTCTCAACCGTCTGTTCGGTCGGTTTCTGGATGGAGCAGGTCGCCGGGTTGAACGAGGTAGCCACCGGCCAACTCCCGTGCTGTTCCGGGTTGTGGCACGGAGGCTTCGATGAGGTACCCACCGACGCCGTTTCGGTCGGTTGTCGCGTCGGTTCCTGGCTGGGACCGGTGGGCGTGACGGACACGGCGGCTGGGGCACTCGGTGACCCGCAGCTCACGGTCACGCAGGCGAGTGCGGTCAGCGCCGCGGCCACGAGCGTGACTACCCTGCCGATGGCTCCTGTCATATCGCGCAACGCGCTGGCTGCCTGACGGCCATACCGATGGCCCTCCGTTCCGACCGTCCACGGATCCGTGACCTACCGTGAAGTTACGCCGCTCACCACAAACGGTACGTAACGAAACGATGGCAAACGCCGCACGGATGCTGGCACGCAGCGGTGGCCCACTGACCGATGCCGAGCGGGCCCTGGTCGACGAGGCCGCCGGATGACGGTAGGTCTGACCCTGGATGCCGGCGCGCTGATCGGCTTCGACCGGGGCGACCGGTCGGCGGTACGGCTGATTGCGCACGAATCCGAGGTCTGCGGGTGGCCACCGCCGACGTCAACGACCTCCGCCGGCTCGACCCGGAACTCATCCTGATTCCGGTGTGAGGATCCGCTGCTGCCGATGCGTCGTGTGTCCCAGGGGGCGCCACCACGCACGCTGGGACACACGACCCCGGGGAGGCCGGCTCAGGACGGCGACAGCTCGATCTCCACGCAGTCGGACACGCAGCCCGGCGCCGGTTCGCCCGGCACGGCCGGCTCCGGCGCGTCCGCCAGGCCCGGCGCCGGCCGGTGCAGCACCGCCCGTTCCGGCGTGATCCGGACAGAACCGTCGGCATCGGCCGCCGCCCGGCCGTCCACGATCAGCGAGTACCCGGCGGGTTCGGCAGGCGGGAAGAGCAGCGTCACCGGCGGGCGCGCGGCGATGTTCGCCGAGGTGCGCCGGCCCAGATCGGTGACCGTCACGGTGTCCCCCGTCACCGCCGGCCTCGCCGCCACCACGTGCGGGCGGCCGTCGTCGGCGATGCTCAGCAGGTACCCGAACCGGTACACCGCCATCGCCTCGGCAAGCTCGCCCAACTCCACCGGGATGCTCATCGGCCTCCACCCTTCTCACAGGCCCTCGCCGGTCATCGTGCGCCGGCGCCGGGGTTCTTCCACCGTAGGCGCGCGGCCGCCCGGGCGGCCAGATGAGCCACCCCGAGTTGGCGACGGCGACGCGACGGTGCATGATCGGATCGCCAACTCGGACCGACCAGCACCCACACGAGAATGACACTGAACACCTCGCCGCGGGCGATTCCCGAACCGGCGGTTGGCGTATGGCCAGGGCTGTACGACCCGCCGCGCTCACCCCTACTCGCCGCCGGAGCACGCGCGGTCGTGCGGTCCGCGGTGGGCCGGCTTCCGTTGCTGCTGGAGTTCCCGGACGGCACCCGATGGGGCCGGGGCGGGCCCAGGCTCCGCGTGCTGCATCCCGACGCGTTCTTCTCCCGGCTCGGCAGGGACGGGCTGATCGGGCTCGGCGAGGCCTGGATGGTCGGCGACATCACCGTCGGGGACTGGGTGCCCCGAGCGCCCGGGCAGGGTGCGGCGGTGCCCTCCGGTGAGGTCGTCACCGCCTCCACCGACGAGCTGACCGACGCGCTGACCGTGCTGGCGCGCCGCACCGAGTCGCTGGTCCCCCGCCCGCTGCAGTCGCTGCGCCGGTTCTGGCAGCACCGGTTGCCGACCGACGAGGAGGGCACCGTCAGCGTCGCGCGGGACAACGCTCGCCGGCACTACGACCTGTCCAACGAGCTGTTCGAGCTGATGCTGGATCCGACGATGTGCTACTCGTCGGCGTGGTTCGAGCCGGGCGACACCTTCGAGCAGGCGCAGCTGCGCAAGATCGACGGCGTGCTGGATCTGGCCAGGGTCGGTGACGGCACGCGGCTGATCGAGATCGGCTGCGGCTGGGGCTCGCTGGCCATCCGCGCGGCGCAGCGCGGCGCCACCGTCGTCGGGCTCACGCTGTCCGTCGAGCAGCAGCAACTGGCACGGCGGCGGATCGCCGACGCCGGGGTCGCCGACCGGGTGCAGATCCTGCTGCAGGACTACCGGGTGCACGCCGCCGGGCATCGCGGCGCGTACACCGCGGCGGCCAGCGTGGAGATGATCGAGAACGTCGGGAAGGCGTTCTGGCCGGCCTACTTCACCTCGGTGGCCCAGATGCTCGAGCCGGGTGCCCGGTTCGGGCTGCAGTCCATCACCATGAGCCACGACCGGTTGCTGGCCACCCACCGCAACTACAGCTGGATCGGCAAGTACATCTTCCCGGGCGGCCGGATCCCGTCGGTGACGGCGATCGAGCAGAACCTCGCGGCGCACACCGGCCTTCGGGTGCTGGAATCGCGGACCCTGGGCCGGTTCTACGGTCCGACGCTGCGGAACTGGCGGCACGCCTTCGCCGACGCACTGCCCCGGGTCGCCGAGCTGGGCTTCGACGAGACGTTCATGCGGATGTGGACGTTCTACCTGGCGTACTCGGAGGCGGGGTTCGAGGCCGGTTACCTGGACGACTATCAGCTGGGCATCGGCTGAACCGGGGCGGGCCCGGGATGCCACGGTGCTCCGCGGACATTCGGTAGCCTGCTGCGGGCGGGTCCGTCACCGTCCGGCCCGCCAACGTCCACGAGGGAGTCACATGAGCACCGCGTCCCATCGCGCAGCCGAGGCCGGCCCGGTCGGCGAGGCCGACTGGTGGCGCGACGCGGTCGTCTACCAGATCTACCCGCGCTCGTTCGCCGACGGCAACGGTGACGGGATCGGCGACCTGCCCGGCATCACCGCCCGGCTGGACGCGCTGGCCGACCTCGGCGTCGATGCGGTCTGGCTGTCGCCGTTCTACCGGTCCCCGCAGGCCGACGCCGGCTACGACGTGGCCGACTACCGCGACGTGGACCCGCTGTTCGGCGCTCTGCCGGACTTCGACGCGCTGCTGGAGCGGGCCCACCAACTCGGCCTGAAGGTGATCGTGGACCTGGTGCCGAACCATTCCTCGGACGAGCACGCCTGGTTCCGGGAGGCGCTGGCCGCACCACCGGGATCGCCCGAACGCGACCGGTACATGTTCCGCGACGGCCTGGGCGCCGACGGATCGCAGCCGCCGAACAACTGGCGGTCGGTCTTCGGCGGCCCGGCCTGGACCCGCGTCACCGAACCGGACGGCTCCCCCGGACAGTGGTACCTGCACCTGTTCGACGTCCGGCAGCCGGACTTCAACTGGCAGAATCCCGCGGTGCAGGAGGAATTCATCGCGGTGCTGCGATTCTGGCTGGACCGCGGCGTCGACGGCTTCCGGGTCGACGTGGCGCACGGACTGGTCAAGCAGGCGGGCCTGCCGGACTGGACTCCCGACCCGACCACCGGCGTGATGGGCTTCGACGTGCCCTCCCTGGACTCCCTCGAAGGATCGGACGGTGACGGGGATTCGGGCCCCACCGAGCCTGACGAACCCGATGTGCTGGACGAGGGCCCCAGTACCAGGGGGCCGATGTGGGACCAGGACGGGGTGCACCAGATCTACCGCACCTGGCACGAGGTGGTGGGCGGGTACGCGCCGCCGCGCATGATGGTCGCCGAGGCCTGGGTGCAGCCGCTGGCCCGCCTGGCCCGATACGTCCGGCCGGACGAGATGCAGCAGGCCTTCAACTTCGACTACCTGGAAACCCCCTGGGACGCGGCGGTTCTCAGGGCCGTCGTCACCCGCTCGCTGGCGATCAACGACACGGTCGGGGCGACCACCACCTGGGTGCTGTCCAACCACGACGTGGTGCGCCACCCCTCGCGGTTCGGGCTGCCGACCGGCCGGCGACCGGACGGGATCGGTGTGGACGACCCGCAACCCGACCCGGTCCTGGGCATCCATCGTGGTCGGGCTGCCACCCTGACGATGCTCGGACTGCCCGGTTCGGCCTACCTGTACCAGGGCGAGGAACTGGGCCTGCCCGAGCACACCACGCTGGACGACGCGCTGCGCCAGGACCCCACCTGGCAGCGCTCCGGTCATGTCAGGCGGGGCCGCGACGGCTGCCGGGTGCCGATCCCGTGGCAGGCCGACGCTCCCGCGTTCGGCTTCTCCCCCACCGGGAAAAGCTGGCTGCCGCAACCGGAGTCGTTCGCCGCCCTGTCCCGCGACCGGCAGGTCGGCGACCCGGACTCCACGCTGGGCATGTACCGCCGGGCGCTGGTGCTGCGGCGCGAGCACGGCCTGGGCCGCGGCAAGCTGGAGTGGCTGCCGGACGCGGGCGAGGGTGCGGTGGCCTACCGCAACGGGGACGTCACCGTCGTCGCCAACATGGGCTCCGCGCCGGTGCCGCTGCCCGGCGGATCGGCGCTGCTGGCCTCCGGCCCGCTGACCGGCGACGCGCTACCGCCCAACACCACGGTCTGGCTGGCCTGACCCCGCGGCGGCGCCGGATCGCGGTGCCCAGACCAGGGCCACCAGCGCGGCGATCACGGCCAGGGCAGTCACCATCGACGCGGCCCCCGTCCAGCCGGACCGGGTGAAGATCACCGCGCCCAGGTAGCCCAGCAGGCTCGACCCGAGGTAGTAGCCCAGCGAGTACAGCGCGGTGGCCTGGGACCGGGCCGCCGGCACCAGCACGCCCACCCAGGCGGCCGCGATGGCGTGCGCCACGAAGAAGCAGAACGTCGCCAGCACCAGGCCGACGATCACCAGCGGCAGCGGCCGCAGCAGGGTCAGCACCGTGCCGGCCGCCATGCCGGCACCTCCGGCCAGCAGCGCGGCCCGCCGCCCGAACCGCGCCACCATCCGGCCGACCGTCGACGAGCCGGCCGTGCCCACCAGGTAGGTGACGAACATCAGCGACACCAGCGAGGCGGGCACCCGGTAGGGCGGGGCCAGCAGCCGGAAGGCCAGCAGGTTGTACAGGGTGACGAACCCGCCCATCAGCAGGAAGCCCTGCACGTACAGCGCCCAGGCCGGTGGCAGCGACAGCGCGTGCCGGATCCGTCCCCGCCTCCGCGAAGGGGGCCGGGAGCGCTCGCCGGGCAGCATCACCACGAAGACGGCCGCCAGCAGCGCGACCGCGACGCCGGTGGCCAGCAGGCCCCACCGCCAGCCGTTCGCCCCGCCGATCAGGCCCGCGACGGTGCCGGTGAGCAGCCGGCCGGACAGCCCGCCGACCGTGGTCCCGGCGATGTAGATGCCGCCCACGGCGGCCGCCTTGCCGGGCGCTGCGCGCTCCACCAGGTGCGCCATGGCCAGCGCCGGCAACGCGGCCAGCGACGCCCCGGAGATCCCGCGCAGCACCAGCAGCACCGCCATGGACGGCGCCGCGGGCACCAGCAGCCCGCAGATCGCGGCGACGACCGTGGAGATCGTCATCGCCCTTGTGCGGCCGATCCGGTCCGCGACCGCCGCCCAGACCAGCACGCTCAGCGCCAGCGCGCCGGTGGCAACCGAAATGGTCAGGGAGGCGGCGGACTCGGTCAGCCGCAGCGCGTCGGCCAGTGCTGGCAGCACGGCCTGGATGGCGTACAGGTCGGCGAAGGTGGCCACCCCGCCGGCGAACATCGCCACGGTCAGCCGGCTGCCGCTGTGCACCCCAGGACGGTACCCGGCGGGACATCAGGGGGTCGTCCGGTCCGGTACCCCGGTTCGGGATCAGTGCATCCAGCGCCGTCGCGGCACCAGCGTGGAGAACCGGGCACGCCGGACCGGGTGGCGCGGGGCCGGGATGCGCCGGTCGCGCGCCGCCTGCTCGTCCAGCTGCCGCAGCATGGTCTCGGGGGGAATGCTCGGATGCACGGTGTCCTCCAGGGGTTGAGAGTGTGGATGGCCGCGACCGGCGCGCGTCGGTCCTCATCCGATCGATGGCGCCGGGGCCGATTCCTCCGGTGATTCCTCCGGTGATTCCTCCGCGGCCGTTCGGGCGGGCCCGGAGGCACTCGCCCGTGCGCGGTTCACCAGCCACAGACCCGCCAGCCCGATCACCGAGGCCGCGATGACGGTCAGCAGCCGGTAGTCGACCAGCGCCACCACAGCGGCGCCGACGCCGGTGGAGAACAGTTGCGGCAGTTGCAATGCGAGCCCGGTCGCCGACGCGGTCCTGCCCTGCAGGTGGTTCGGGGTCAGCTTCTGGCGGGTGGTGGCCATGGCGACGAACGCCCAGGGGATGCCGATCCCGGCCAGCGCACTGCCCACCAGCACCAGCGTGACGCTGCCGAACAGGAACGGCACGGAGCCGACGGTCATGATCAGCAGACCGCAGCCCGCGGCGCGGACCGGCCCGGCCCGATTCATCAGCCGCACGGCCGTGACGCCGCCGATGATCGAACCGGCGCCCTGGGCGCTCATCAACACCCCGAAGAATTCCGGCGGCCGGTGCAGGCCATGCTCGACCACCGCGAACAGCAGCGAGTCGAACACGCCCACCACGCTCAGCGCGACGGCCAGGCCGGTGACGATGTCGCGCAGCACGACGGTGCGCCGCAGGTGGGCGAACCCGGCGACCAGCGCACGCCAGCCGGTGTCCGGCGGCCCCGAGAGGTCCGGCTCCGGCTTCGGTTCGCGCACTCGCACCAGGCTCAGCCCGCAGGCCGTGACCACCAGCAGCCCGGCGGTGCCGAGGGCGAGGATCGGGCCACCCCACAGCGCGTAGAGGCCGGCCCCGACCAGCGGGGTGAGGATGCGGAATCCCTGGTCGATGGTCATGAACATGGCGTTGGCGGGTCCGAGTTGGTGGTCGGCGAGCATGGTGCGCAGCAGCCCGGACTGGGCGGCGCTGTTCAGGCAGCCCAGCGCCCCGTACACCACCGTCACCAGGTACAGCAGCCAGACGTCGGTCGGCGCGCGGACTCCGAGCAGCCCCAGCACCGCGCCGGCGGCCAGCAGGTTGCCGGCGATCAGCAGCGGGCGGCGGCGCACCCGGTCGGCCAGCAGGCCGAACAGCGGGGCGGCGAGCATCGGCGCGCCCAGGCACAGGAACACCAGCCCGGCGGCGCCGCTGGAGCCGGTCAGGTCCTTGGCCCACACGGCCAGGGTGAGGAACAGCGCGCTGTCGGCGAAGTTGCCGATGGTCCAGGCCCCGGCCAGCCGGCGGAACTGGACCAGGCGCAGCAGGTCCTTCATGCCTTCGCCTGCCGGTTTCCGCGGGACCGGGACCGTCTCGGGGCGTCCGTCGCCCCGGTCTCGCCGCCGGTGGGGGTATCGCCGGGGGCGGTGTCCATCCCCGTCACTCGCGAATCCAGGAGCTCCTGGTATTCGGGCAGGTACGTCGTGGCGGCGAACAGCCGGACAGCGCCGGCGCCCTCCGGGCGCAGGCTCGGGTCGGTGAGCCGGTCGTGGTACGGCGCCAGCAGATCGGTCAGGGCACGACCGATGGCCTTGGCCTCGTCGGGGGTGACGATCATGGTGGCGCCGTGCTGGAAGGTCGCGCCCCGCCAGGCCGGCGGGTTCGGCCGACCCTCCGCGGCCTGCATCCGGGCCACGTCCCACTCGCGAAACGCCGATGCCACGGCGGTGTTCGCCTGCCGGGACTCCGGATCGTCGGGATCGGTGACGAAGTCCTGGGTGGGGTCGGTGACGCGCCAGGGCTTCTCGCGACCGGTCGCGTCGTCGGCGCGCTCCAGGTAGCCGAACTCTGCGAGCTTGCGCAGGTGGAACGAGCAGTTGGCGGGGCTCTCGCCCACCGCCTCGGCCAGCTCCGTGGCCGTGGCCCGGCCCCGCGCGACCACCAGTTCGAGCAGCTGGATGCGCAGCGGGTGGGCCAGCGCGCGCATGGCCTTGGGATCCGAGATGCGTGCCATGGCAGAAACGATACGACATGCAACACATCTTTCGCGATAGTTCTTTCGCATCGCTCCTTTCGAATGTTCGCCACCCGCGCGCTGGCGATGCCGGGACCGGCGCTGGCCTGCGCGGAGACCGCGGCGGACACCCTGCTGGTTGAGCTCGCCGCCGCCGCGCCGTGCCCGCCGCCGAAGGCGGTGACGCCCCCGCTGACCGGAAGCGGCGTGCGGTCCGGATCGGTCCGGCACCGTGTTCTACCGTGATGCCATGGGCCAGCACCCCGCCAGTTCCCCCGACCGGACCGGCCCACCCGTCTCCCGGCCTGTGGGTCGGCGGCTGTCCCGCTCGGCGACCGATACCGGTCCGGCGGCGCCGGTCCGCATCGTGCACCTGGGGATCGGCAAGTTCGCCCGGGCCCACCAGGTCTGGTACACCCACCGGGCGCCGGACGCCGCGGACTGGGGCATCGCCGCCTTCACCGGCCGACGCCCCGATCTGGCCGATGCGCTCGGCCCGCAGGACGGCCTGTACGCGCTGATCACCCGGGATGGTGAGGCCGACAACATCGAGATCATCGGCAGCCTGTCCGCCGTGCACGCCGCCAGCGACACCGCCGCCTGGCGTCGCCACCTGACCGACCCGCGGGTCGGGGTGCTCACCTGCACCGTCACCGAGGCCGGCTACCACCGGGCGTTGGACGGCTCGCTGGACCTGCAGGATCCGGCCGTGCGCGCCGACATCCGCGCCCTGCGCGACGATCCCGCCGCCGGCGTGCAGACCGCACCGGCACGGCTGGCCGCCGGGCTGTGGGCCAGGCACTCCGCCGGCGCCGGCCCGATCGCGGTCGTCCCGTGCGACAACGTGCCGGACAACGGCTCTGCGGTGGCACGGGTGGTGCGCGAACTCGCCGGCGAGGTCTCGACCGAGATGCAGCGGGCGGTCGAGGCCGCCGGATCGTTCGTCAGCACCATGGTGGATCGCATCACCCCGGGAACCCGCGATGCCGATCGCGCCGCGGTGACGGCGGCCACCGGCTGGATCGATGCCAGCCCGGTGGTCACCGAACCGTTCAGCGAGTGGATCATGAGCGGCGACTTCCCCGCCGGCCGGCCGGACTGGGAAGCCGCCGGAGCCCGGATGGTGGACGACGTCGCGCCCTTCGAACAGCGAAAGCTGTGGCTGCTCAACGGGAGTCACTCCCTGCTGGCCTACTGTGGCAGCCTTCTCGGACACGATACGGTCGACCAGGCGTCCACCGACCCGGACTGCCGGGCCTGGATGCAACAGTGGTGGGACGAGGCGGCGGCTCACCTGCCGCTGCCAGCCGGCGAGATCACGCAGTCCCGGGATGCCCTGCTGCGGCGCTACGGCAATCCCCGCATCGGGCACCTGCTGGTGGACATCGCCGCGGACGGCTCGCAGAAGCTGCCGGTGCGAATCCTGCCGGTGTTGCGCGCCGAACTCGCCGCGGGCCGGATCCCGACCGGGGCCTGCCGGGTGGTCGCCGGATGGATCTGCCACCTGCGCGGCGCCGGCGTGGAGATCCGCGACACGGCCGCCGAGGAGTTCACCGCGCGCGCCGCCGGACCGCTGCCCGACGCCGTGCGCCGGGTGCTCGACGGGCTGGACCCCGAACTCGCCGTCCGCGCCGAGGCCACCCACGAGATCGCCCGGCTGGCCGCTGCCTTCCAGCCATTGGCCGCACGGTAGCGGCGGGAGACCGCCCGCCGCCGTCACCCATTCGGCAGTAAGGCGGGCACCCCGAAGCCACCTGGCATGTCCGCACCATCGCGCCGACCACCCCGTCGGCCGGAGCCTTGCTCGGTCACATCCACCTTGACCGAGGAGTTCCGATGCTCGACCCGACCACCCGTCAGCCGCTTCCCGCAGACGTCCCGACCCGACGGCACCGCTGGCGGCGCCGGCTGCGCTCGGCGGTGCTCTTGCTCACCGTCGCTCTGCTGCCGTTGCTCGACACCATTCCCGCCCGGGCGTCCACGCCCGCCAACCCCGCCGCCGCGCTGACGGCAGCGCTCACCCGGCAGGGCATCTCGCCCGCCGACGGCCCGGCGGGAACCGCTCCGCTCGGACCGACCGCGACGGACCAAGCACCGGCCAACGACCCCGACACAGCCACGGCGGACGGCACGCAGCCAGCCACCGCCGACCAGGGCACCAGCGGCACAGACGCGGGCACCGGCGCCACGGACCAGGGCACCAGCGCCACCGACGAGAGCACCGGCGCCACGGACCAGCGCACCAGCGCCGCCGACGAGAGCACCGGTGCCACGGACCAGGGCACCGACGCCGCCGGCGACACGACCCAGTCCTGGAGCCTCTCGGCGTCCGCCCGCGCGTTCCTGGCCGGACTGGACCTCACCTTCGCCGACGGCCCGCTCACCGGAACCCTGGAGGGCACCACGCTGACGGTCGCCGTCGACCCGCCGCAACTGCCGCTGAGCCTGCCCGGCGGACCGACCCTGACCGTCACCGACGCGTCGATCGCCATCGACGAGGCGACCGGGTCACTGAGCCTGTCCGGCACCGTGCAGGCCGGCAACGGCATCGGCGGGAGCCTGTCGGTCACCATCGCGCACTCCGGCGACACCGACGCGACCGGCCCCGGTGGCCTCGACGTCTCCAGCACGATCGACATCACCGGCGTGCCGCTGTTCGGCACCACCGTCGACGTCACCGGCACGCTCGCCTACGCCGACGGCACGGTCAGCGCCACCCTCACCGGGACGCTCGACGACGACGTGACGGTGGCCCCCGACGCGTTCACCATCGCCGCGGGCACCACCGTCACCCTGTCCACCACCGACGGGCTGTCCGTGGACGGCAGCGCGGTGATCGGCTCCGGCGACTCGGCATTCACCCTGCACGTCACCGGATCGATCAACGGCCCGAACGACTGGTCCCTGTCGGTGGACGGCAGCACGGACACGCCGTCGTTCACCCCGGTTCCGGGACTGACGCTCACGCCCGCCCTCTCCGGATCCGTCACCGACACCGCCGGCTCGGTCAGCTTCGACCTGGCGGCCGACGACCCGGCCACCTGGAGCCCCGCCGCCGACGTCACGCTGGCCGTGCACCACGTGGAGGTCTCCAACGCCGAACCCGGCGACGACCTGCACTGCCCGGCCTCCCTGAAGGACGGCGCCCTGTGGATCGACGTCACCGGCGAGCTGTCCGACTCCGCCACCGGCACCTCCGCCACCGGCGGGGCGTGCATCGTCCCGTCCACCGGCGCCTACCTCCTGACCGGAACCGCGGACCACACGTTCGGGCCCAGCGATCTAGGATTCGACCTGTCCGGCGCCACCCTCACCGTCGCCGGCGACCCGACCGCGGGCACCTCGGTGACACTCGGCGCGACGCTGACCCTGAGCGCGCTTCCGCACGCACCGTCGTTCCCGGTGACCGTGGACGCCGCCACCGACGGCAGCTTCACCGCGGCCACGTCCGTCGACCTGTCCCAGCTGGGCCTGGGCTCCGGCACCGGGACGCTGCTGCTGTCCAGCAAGGAGATCCGCAAGTACACCAACGAGTCCCTCGGCGTCACCGACCCGATCGACCTGCCTGCCGGTGTCACCGTGCTGATGGACTACCAGCCGAACCAGCAGGTCACGCAGCTGCTCTCGATGCTGCACGTGCAGGTTCCGGAGCACACCCAGGTCCAGGCGACGCTCTCCCCCAGCGGGTTCTCCTTCGACCTGAGGCTGACGGTCGGCGAAGGCACCGGCGGCGCCCGGCTGCTGCCCGGCTCCCCGCACGGGTTCCAGATCTACCTGGACAGCCTGGACGTCAAGGTCGCGCTGAACACCACCGGAATCTCGCTGACGGTCGGAGGCACCGCGCTGCTGCACATCCCGGCCCTCTACGACGGTTCCAGCGCGTCCGACGTCGATCTCACCGTCAACGGATCACTCGGCCTGACCGCCGAGGGCGAGGTGTCGATCAGCGTCGGATTCGACCTGGACGCCGCGAACGGTCCGTGGACCGACGCGTTCGGCATCCACGGCCTGACCATCGGGGAACTGGCCGCCCGCATCGGCGTGGAGGTCTCGCCGGAGACGGTAGGCATCCCGCTGCCGACCGTGAGCTTCACGGTCAAGGACGTGGTGCTGCCCGCCACGTGGGCCGACGCCATCGGCGAGGTGCCCGGCGCG
>JBIQML010000032.1:0-16090 GCA_044463405.1 Nakamurella lactea
CCCTGCGGGACCCGCGCGCGATGGAACTGATGGCGCGTGCCGCGTCGGCCGGTGGAGCGGTGGGGATCCGCGCGCAGGGCCTGGAGGACATTCGCCGGATCCATCGCAGCGTTCGCCTGCCGCAGATCGGCCTGTGGAAGGTGCCTGGCGACCCGGTCTTCATCACACCGACCCTGGATCACGCCCTGCAGGTCGCGGCGGCAGGCGCCGAGATCGTCGCGGTCGACGGCACCCGCCGGCCCCGGCCGGACGGCCTCACCCTGGCACAGACGATCACCGAGATCCACTCCCGGGCGGGCGTGCTGGCGATGGCCGATGCCGGCGACCTGGACGACGGTCTCGCCGCTGAGGACGCCGGTGCGGACATCGTGGGCACCACGCTGTCCGGATACACATCGGGCCCGGTCCCCGACGGGCCCGACCTGGATCTCATCGGTCGGCTGTCCGAGCGCCTGACGGTGCCGGTGTTCGCGGAGGGTCGCATCCACACCCCCGACCAGGCCCGTCAGGCCAAGGAGGCCGGGGCGTTCGCGGTGGTGGTGGGGACCGCGATCACGCACCCCACGTCGATCACATCATGGTTCGTGCGGGCGCTGACCGAAGCATGACGATCGCGGCGGGGGCGACGCCACGGGAAGCCCGGTCGCCATCCGATAGCATCGCGTGATCGACCTGGTGAGCCGCGCATCCCCAACGGTCGCGTTGATCCTGAAATTCACCTCGACCGTACCGCGCGTCAGATCAGCGGCGGTGACGTAACGGCGGACAGCTCGAAAGACACATCGCTCCCCGACATCCAGATCCCCGACCTGCGTGCCGTCCGACTCGTCGAACGATCCGGACAGCACCACGTGCCGGGCGGGAACGGCGCCTGCATTACTGATCCGTCCGGTGAAGCGAAGCTCATCGCCGACTGACAGTCCCGGATCCGGCCTGCCCAGATTGCGCTCGAGAGCCTCACGGGTGTAGAGCGTCTGGGTCGTGTCCGCAGTGTTCGCCTGCCCGATCTCACGCCATTCCGCGGGTGAGAATGCCGGCCCCTCGTCCAGCGCGATGGCATGGCTAGCACCCGGGTCCGCGAACACCGCCGGCCGAGCTGGTCGCACGAACCGCAGCACCATCTCGAACTGAAGCGGATCAGCCGCGGAATCAGCCGTGGTCGGCCCGTCGGTCTCGGCGGTGAATTCGTCCAGACCGATGCGCTGGAACGCCAGCTGCGTGTAGCCCTCCCGCTCGTACAGCACGCCGAGGTCGCCGTCCGGCAGCCGACTCAGGACCGAGTAACCGGCGCTGCCGGGGTATACCACGCATCGCCGGGTCCAGCTGGCGCCGGCGTCCGGCGAGTACTTGATCACCAGATTTCTGCGCAGGTCGGGGTCGTGGTTGTGCGCGCACAGCACGACATTCGCCTGGTCGGATGCCGAGCGGAGCACCGGGCGACCGTCCAGCCGGATCGCCGATCCGTTATCGCTCGGATCGGGCAAACCGGGATCCGCCCGCAGGCCGGTGAAGCTTGCTCCGCCGTCGTGCGAGACGGCAACCATCCGGCACGGCGTCCCCCGCGAATTCAGCACCACCGAGCCGTCGTCGAGCGGAACGACCTTCGACTCGTTGGTACCGCGCCCGACCAACTCGCCCAGGGTCCAGTTCTCGCCGTGATCATCGCTGTAGGCAACGGCGGCGCTGATCAGATCGCCCTGCCGCACGACGTAGGGCTGCAACAGCCTTCCTGCATAGCGGCCAGCGACGATCTGGGCACCCTGTCCCGATGCCGCGAACAGTCCTTCGATCGGAGGCCGCTTGAGTTGACCGGTGATGCGCCGGAACGTCCAAGTCTCGCCATCGTCGTCGGAGTATCCGAGGTCGGCATGCTCGACATGAGGGTCGTCGTCATCGATCCCCGCACTCGACTCGAAGAATCCGGCGAGCTGCGTCGCCGCGTGCATCAGGAAGATTCGCCTGGTGTGCGCGTCGACCAGCAGGCTCGGATCACCGTATCCGGAAAAGCCGCTGCCGGTGCGGATCACCCGTTGCCGCGACCACGTCCGCCCATTGTCATCGCTGGTTCGCATTACAATATCGATGGGCGACGGCAGATCGTCGATATCGGGACGGGCGTCGTAGGCGACCAGAATGCGCCCGGATGTCGTCACCGCCATCGCCGGAATGCGGTACTGCCGATAGCCCCCTACTCCTCGGCGGGCCAACAGCCAGGTGTCGGCATCGCTCGGTACACTCGGTTCGCTCGGCGCTCCACCGACCCCCACGACTTCGTCGCGGCGCCAGTCGGCTCCGGCATCACTCACGCCACCGCCCCCGCGGGGAGCCCGGCCACCTTCAGGAATCCACGAACGGCTTCGTGTTCCGCCGGCGACAGCGGAATCGCCGGGGGGGCGGTGCGCGCGCTCTCGATGATGCCCTGCAGCTGCAGCGCGGCCTTGAAGGCACCAAGCGCGGAGGAGCCTCGACCCATCCGCGCCGCGGACCCGACCTCCACCAGATCGAACAGCGTGAACAGCCTCTCCTGCTCCGCGCGGGCCGCCGCCACATCCCCGTCTTGGACCAGCTGAAACAGCCTGACATAGCCGGCAGGATCGACGTTTCCGAGTCCGGGAACGACTCCGTCCGCGCCGGCGAAAAGGATGGAGTCGACTGTCAGCTCTGAGCCGGTGAGGACCGCGAAGTCCTCCAGCCGCCGCGCTCGCTTGCCCCGGATGACCCGCCGAATCGCAGCATCGTCGCCGCTGGAGTCCTTTAGACCGGCCAGGACCCCCTCGGATGCGAGATCCAGGATCAGCTTGGGGCTCAGGACCGTCCCGTTGACACAGGGCGGGATGTTGTAGGCGAACAATGGCGCGTCACCGCACACGCGTTTGATCTCCCGAAAGTGCACCGCGATCTCCGCCGGGTGCGTACGGGTGTAGAACGGCGCGGTCGCCACAATTCCGTCGGCACCGGCGTCCAGCGCAGCCCTGACATGCTCCGCCACCCGCAGCGTGGTCATGTCGATCACACCGGCGACCACCGGGACGGCACCATTGGTCTCCTCGACGATGGTCTCGACGACCGCTCTGCGCTGAGCGTCGGGAAGGAAGGCGACCTCGCTGGTGGACCCGAGGGCAAAGATCCCGTCGACGCCGGCGTCCAGAAGGTGATGCACCAACCGCGCCAACGACACCCGGTCGATGTCGAAGCCTGGCAGAAACGGGGTGCACACCGGTGGGATGACGCCACGCAGGGGTGATACGGACACTGAAGGTTTCCTCTCATCGGGCAGAGAATGGATCAAGATCGTCGGGACAACAGGGGTCCCTTCAGGCCCGGCGGATTAGGTCGATGTCGCCGCGCATGGCGAACAACCGCGCGTCGGTGACGTGCACCACGATCACAACGGACCGGCGGAACAGATGATCGCGCGCCGCCTCCGGGATCCACACGCGCGACCAGCCGGACTCCCGGATGGGATCGGCTGCGCCAGCATCGAACCCCTCTATCGGCTCACCGGAGCGGGCCGACATCAGCTCGCACCGGATCTCTCCACCCGCGTCGACCTCCGCCAGCAGCTCAAACTCGAGTCCGGAAAACGCTACGGGGCCCAGTGCCGCCACGCCCGGCCGCACCCGGTCGCGTTGCGCGAGAAAGGCGAACTTATCGTCCTCCCACCAGCCGCGACCCAACGCGGACTCCCGGAAATCGGTGTGCTGACCGTTCCCGCCGAAGTAGTAGACCCAGAGCTTCCCGTCCTGTCGCACCGGCGCGGCGGCGTATACACAGGAGCAGTCGAACGCGCCGTCCGGGTATCGGCCGGGTCCCCGTGGCAGCACCGGGGCGAAGCCGGCCGGAGAGTCCCAGCTGTCCCAGGACCGAGCCGACGTCAACACGCAGTCCACCGTGTCGAACTGCTCGTCGTCGCGGTCCCCGTCGTGATATATCGAGGCCAGGCCGAGATACTGGTCGGCCCAGCGGAACACTGGCATCGAGTAGACCTGGTCTGCTGGACCCCCTCCGCGCAGGATCTCGGTCGGCTCACTCCAGTGCACGAAATCGTCGCTGAACGAGGTCGCGCAGATGCGCAGGCCGTCCTTCCAGATGCGGGTGATCACCACATACCGCTGCTCTGCCGGATCCCACAACGCGAAGTTGTGGGTGTCGCCCGCCGGATTATGGTGCGGCCAGCGTCGCGGGGTGGCGAAGTGAATCCCGTCCTCGGAGAAGGTCGTCGCCATGTAACCGGCATCCGGGCCCAGCTCGATCTTGGTCACCGCCTTGAACCGGGCGGGGCCGTCGGGTTCTCGGGGATCGAGAAAGACCCCGGTCCCGTGCGCTCCCACCATCAGGATGTTGTTGGCGCGGGATCCGGCAAACTCCACCAGCCCGAGTTCGGGGGTCGTCCACTCCACACCGTCACGTGACTCGGCGTAGCACAGCCCTGTGACCCGCCCCGGCGACGGGTGGTAATGCCGACGAGGCCGCTCGGCGAGCGGAGTGCTCGCTGAATCCTCATCCACCAGGCAGGTGGTGTAGTACATCCGGAACAGACTCGCCGGTTCGTCCCAGATGACGTTGGGGTATCCGTTATCGATTCTCGGCTCCCAGGGCCGCGGCGGATCCGCGAAGAACCCTTCGGTGAGCAGCGCCCCCCGGTCGTCCTTGGTGATAGGGCGGGGCATCACCGCAATGTTGCGGCACCGGTGGTGGTTGATGGTGCCCGGATCGACGAAGAGCAATGTGCGGGACTGCTGCATGCGTGGTGCCGCCTTCTATTCGGAGAGCAGGTTGATGGGTGGGGGTGTGTCGAGATGGCACGCGACCAGGTGCTGGGCGCCACCCGCCGCCGCCTCGCGCAGCGGGGGGTTCGTCGTCCGGCAGACGTCCATCACATGCGGGCAGCGGCTGCTGAACGGGCAGCCGGTCGGTTTGTCGATCGGGCTGGGGATCTCGCCGGTCAGCACGATGCGTTCGCGGCGTGTCGAGACATCCATGGTTGGGACGGCCGACAGCAACGCCTGGGTATATGGATGCTCAGCCTTGAGGTGCATGCCCTCGGCATCGATGATCTCCATGATCTCGCCCAGGTACATCACCACGACGCGCTGGCTCATGTACTGCACGACGCTCACGTCGTGCGAGATGAAGACGAAGGTCACGCCGGTCTCACGCTGGATCCTCTTGAGGATGTTCACCACCTGTGCCTGAATCGACACATCCAGCGCTGACACCACTTCGTCGGCGATCACCAGCTGCGGATTGATGGTTAAACAGCGCGCAATGCACAGCCTTTGCCGCTGTCCCCCGGAGAACTCGTGCGGATACCGGGCGAGATAGTCCCGCCTGATGTTCACCTTGGAGCAGGCATCCTCGACTCGCTGGGCGCGCTCCTCCGCATCGCGAAAGCCGTGCACCCTGAGCAGCTCGTCGAACGCGTCCCCGACGCGCTGTCTTGGGTTGAATGCCGTGTACGGGTCCTGGAAGATCATCTGGACCCTCCGACGGAACTGGAACATATCGATTCCGCGGTAGGTCGACACGTCACGCATGCCGGCGCCCATGTCGAAGTCCATCGAGCCGGTGGTGGGCTTCTCGAGCAGGGTGAGGACGCGCCCCAGGGTGGTTTTGCCGCATCCGGATTCCCCGAGTACGCCGACGGTCTCACCGCGACGGATGTCCAGGCTGACATCCTGCACCGCCCTGACCTCGCCGATCTTGCGCCGGAACAGACCACCCTTCACGGGAAAGGACTTGGACAGGTTCCGAATGCGGTACAGCAGGTCCCGGTCCTGGGAGCCCTGGCGATGTTCCATGTTGCGCTCGGCCATCGCATCGGCCGTCTCAGACACGGATCTCACCCCGGCTCCGGTCGGGTTCGCCGTCCTCGACGAGCACGCAGCGGGCCAGGTGCCCTGGCTCCGGCTCCCGCATCCGCACCACGCCCGTCCGGCATTCCTCTCGCACGAACGGGCACCTGTCGGCGAACTCGCATCCGTCCGTGACGTCATCCGGGTGCGGCGTCTGTCCCGGAATCGCGTGCAGGTCGACGCTCGAGTCCATGCCCAGGTACGGCACGGACTCCAGCAGGGCCCTGGTGTACGGGTGCCGGGGTGATTCCAGAACCTGGTGAACCGTCCCGTACTCGACCACCCGACCGAGATACATCACCGCCACGTAGTCAGCGACCTCCGAGACCAGCCCCATGTTGTGAGTAATGAGGACGAGGCTCTTACTCTCGCTGACCTGCAGCGACTTGAGCAGTTCCATGATCTGCGCCTGGATGGTGACATCCAGCGCGGTCGTCGGTTCGTCTGCGATGATCAGGTCGGGGTTGCAAATCATCGCGATGGCGATCATCACCCGTTGCCGCATCCCCCCAGAGAACTCGTGGGGGTACGCATCGTAGCGGCGCACCGGGTCAGGAATCCCCAGCTTGGCGAACATGTCGATCACCCGCCGGCGCGCCTCAGACTTGCTGATCCGGACGTGCTGGCGAAGGTTCTCGGCGACCTGGCGGCCCACCTTATGCGCCGGGTTCAGGGACGACAGCGTGTCCTGGAAGATCATTCCGATGCGACCGCCACGCAAGGCCCGGATCTGCTTGCCGTACTTCTGCAGGTGGCTCAGCTCGATATCCTGTCCGTCCGCGTGGAAATGAACGGTTCCGGATGTGATCGATCCGTTGTCCGGTAGTAGCTGCACCACCGAATGCACCGTCACCGACTTGCCGCAACCGGACTCCCCGACGACGGCCAGGAAGGTGCCGCGCTCCACGCTGAGCGACACTTGCCGTAACACGTGCAGACGGCCTGCTTCTGTCGTGAAGTGAACATCCACGTCTCGCAACTCCAGGATCGGGTCGCGAACCGTGTCAGGCGGCGTCGTGGCGGTGCTCATTTCGACCTGGTCCGCGGGTCAAGGACGTCGCGAAGACCGTCACCAATGAAGTTGACACCTGCCACGAAGATCGAGATCGCCAACGCCGGGAATACCCAGAGCCACCAGTATTCCTTCATGACCTGGGGTGACTGTGCCGACGCCAGCAGGTTCCCCCAAGTCGGGGTGGTGATCGGAACCCCAAGGCCCAGGTAGCTCAAACCGGCGGCGGTGATGATGTAGATCGCGATGTTTATCGTGAAGGCGACCACGATGGGGCTGAGCGTGTTCGGCACCATGTGCTTGAAGATGATCCGAAACCGGCCGAAGCCGAATGCCCGGCATGCCTCCACATAGGTTTCCTCGCGGATGGAGAAGAATTCACCGCGAACCAGCCGGAACGTCGTCATCCATCCGGTCACCGCGAACACCAGAACCAGGTTGTTCGCACCGGGACCGATCAAGGCCACGAACGCCATGATGAGGATCAGTTGCGGAAACGTCATGATGATCTCGGAGATCCGCACGAGCACGGTATCCAGCCAGCCTCCGATGTAGCCGGCGAGCGCGCCGAGCGCCGACCCGATCACCGTCTCGGCTAAGGACGCCGCAACGCCGATGTAGATGGACACCCGAGCGCCATACAGCAGCCGGGAGAATACGTCACGGCCCAGCTGGTCGGTGCCCAGCAGGTGGGTGCCGGAGGGGGGCTGCCTGCCGATGGCGGGGTTCAGCGAGGTGGGGCTGTAGCCGCTGATCAAGCTGGCGAAGATCGCGGCGAGAATGATCACCAGCACGATGACCAGCCCGACCATGCCTACCTTGTTCCTGGCGAAGTTGCGCAGGAACAACACGGTGGAGGAAGGCGCCTTGGGCACCACAGCTACGGTTGTCGCCACTTCCTCTCCTTCAGCTCAGCCGTACTCGGGGATCGAGTAACGCCTTCGTGACATCGATCAGGAAGCTGGCCACCAGGATGGCAAGCGCGATGATCATGCTGGTGACCATGATGACCGGGTAGTCACTGGCCTGCACCGCATCGATGATGGTGCTGCCAATCCCGGGCCAGCGAAAGACGCTCTCGATGAGCACCGAACCGCCGACGAGCAGCGGAATCCGGAATACTAGAATGACCATCACCGGACCCAAGGAATTCCGGAAGACGTGACTCCACATGACCTTCCATTCCGGAATCCCCTTGCTCCGGGCGGTCTTGACGAAGTCTCGGCTCAGCGTGTCCAACACGGAGTTGCGGGTGTACCGGATCAACACCGCCAGCAGCCCGAAGGTCAACGCGACCACCGGAAGCGCCGCATGCAGGACGCTGGCACCGAAGCTGGTCTCACCTGGCGCATACCGCCCGCCGGTGGGGAACCATCCCAGCTTGTAGCCGAAGATCTGCAGCACGATGATGCCGACGAAGAACTCGGGCACCGCGATTCCGATCACCGCAAGGACCCTGCTGAGCTTGTCGGTGAACCCGCCGCGATGAGCGCCGGCGATCAATCCGATCCCCAATGCGAGGATGGTGGATAGCACCAGCGAGGTCAGCACCAGTTGCAAGGTCGCCGGTATCCGCAGCGCCAGAATCGTCGAGATCTTCTGGCCGGTGGTGATGCTGTATCCGAGATTGCCCGACAGCATATCGCCCACCCAGTGGAAATACTGGACGATGATTGACTGGTCAAGACCCAGTTCATGCCGCAGCGCCGCCAGATTCTCCTGGTTCGCGGCCGCGGTCTCCGGAGGGACCAGATAGTTGATCGGGTCGACCGGAGACGTTCGGATGCCGAAGAACATCAGGGCGCTGATCCCGATCGCCATGGGGATGAGGATCAGGACGCGCCGCAGAAGGTACGTCAGCATTCACGCCCCCACCACGCGCAGAGAGGAGCTTTCCCGTTGCCTGTCGACCGCAGTCAGCTGAGTGTCCAGTCCACGAACTTGTTGTCGTAAAGGTACAGCGGGTTGCCGAACTTTCCGGTCCCATGCACGCGCTTGGCCATGAACACGTATTGCTCCAGCGTGTACAGCGGCAGTTTGAGCAGCTTTTGCTGAGCGAGCTTTTGCAACTGCATGAGGATCGACTTGATCTGACTTGGCTCGCTGGCTTCCGCGAGTTGTTTGTTGAGCTCGGCGAACTCGGGCTGTGGCCCTATGATTTGGCCGAAGGTGGGAGTGTTCGACAGTTCGGCGTACCACTCGCTGATGCCGAAGGCAGACAGTCCCTTCAGCGCGACATCCCACTTCTTGGTGGTGTACAACGCCGTTGTCGCGTCGCCGGTGAACACCTGCACGTCGGTCTGCATGCCTAGATCGGCGAGTTGCTGCGCGACCGCCGTCATGAAGTTGATGGACGTCTGGTCCGTATAGTAGTAGCGCAGCCGTACCTTCTGGCTGAAGTCGAAGTTGGCCGCCTTGAGCAGCGACTTGGCCTTGTCGGGATTGTAGGTGTAGTCCGGAATGCTGGAGTCGTGGTCCGGACTCCCGGCCGGGACGCCGCTGTTGATGACGACGCCGATTTTCGGGTACAGGCTGGGCACCAGACTCTTCAGATCGATGGCGTAGGTCAGCGCCTGACGCGACTTGATGTCCTTGAAAGGCGAGTCTGGCTCGGTGATGTTGAAGATGAAATAGCGGTAGTACAGCACCTCCACCGGGTTGGAGGTAAAGTTCTTCAGCTTCTCCATTCCCTGGATGACGTCGATCTCACTTGAGTAGAAAGTGTCGATCTTCCCGGCCTTGGCGTCCGACACCGGGTCGGCGGTCCCCACGACATTGACCTGCTTGATGTGAGGCTTCTGCCCTTCGTAGTTCGAGTTCGGGACCAGGGTGTAGAAATTGCCGGGACTCAACTGCCCCATCTTGAACATGCCACTGGTGACCGGCTTCTGCCAGAACGGATCCTTGTCCATCTTGAGAGGATCGGACTTCTCCAACGAATGCTTGGGAAGGATCATGAACTGCGCAAGCACGGGCACCATGTCCCCGACTGGCACTGACAGCTTCATGGTGATGACGTTGCCCGACGCAGACAGCCCCGTGATGGTGACATCGCTGCCGGCCTTGACCTTGTCGGCCCCCTCGATCTGCCGGAAGGCATTGATGTAGATCGCGTTGGCCTGGGCTGCCTTGAGGATCGTGTTCATGGACCAGATCACGTCATCGGTGGTCAGCGGCTCACCGTCGGACCACTTCAGCCCGTCCTTGAGCGTGATCGTCAGGGTCAGCTTGTCGCTGCTGAGCTCGGACTTCTCGGCCAGGTCCGGATGAACGGTCGTCAGATCCGGATCGGCCACGAACAGACCGCGATACGTCAGGTACTGCGACAGCATCCCGCTGTTGAACCACGGGGTAGGCAGTTGCTCGAGCGCGGTATTGTCGGATCCGCCGGAGTTGCTGACAGCGGCGGTCAACGTGGTGCTGGCCGCTCCCGACGGCGAGCCACCCGATGCTGCGGCTGATCCGCCGGACGCGGAGCCCCCGCCGGACGACGCGGTGGACTGGCTGCCGCCGCCCGACGAGCCGGACGCCTCAGCACCGCCGGACGATGCTGGCGAACCGCCCCCGCCGCACGCGACGAGCAGCGCGGACAACCCTCCCGCCACCCCAGTTGCTCCTGCGTACCGCAGGAAGCCCCGCCGGCTAACGTCCACCCATGGGCCGTTCTCTGCCCGAACGCGGAAGGTGCTGTCGTCGTCACTCACGGTTCGCCTCCAGTTGAAGGAATGTCGGCGGCGCCCGGCGTCGAAGTTGAACATAGGACGTCTGACGTCTGATGTGAGGTTGTACTCTAAGGCGACGCGGCACGACGGTCAATACCTGCCTGGACGGGCTGAGGCTCGGGTGCTGAACCGTTACCCGCATCGCCACGCAGATGCGTCGCGACTGGGCATGCTGGTAACGGAGAGGGGAGGTGATTGCCGTGAATGCGGCAGTCAATGACGGCGGAGGAGCACCACCGGGGAACCGCCGAAGGCCACCGAACGCCGCACGGATTCCACAGTCACAACGCCTCCAGCAGCAGATCAAAAGCCTGATCCTGCAGCGCGGGCTCAAGGTCGGCGATCCTCTGCCAACGGAGTTGGACCTGATCGAGCAACTCGGTGCCGGCCGAAGTTCGGTCCGTGAGGCGCTCAAGGCGCTGCAGGCCCTCGGCATCATCGAGATCCGGCATGGCTATGGGATGTACGTCAGCCGGATGTCGCTGGACGCACTGGTGCAGGGGCTGTCGTTTCACGGCCGTATCTCATTGACGGACCAGGTCAGCAACCTGGCGGACCTCGTCGAGATACGGCAGGTGCTCGAGCTGGGACTGGTACAGCTTCTGATCGACCGCCACGCGGACGTCGACCTGTCCGAGGCCGAGCGATTGGCCGCCGACATGGCGGTCGCCGCGGCAGCCGGTCCCGTCCCGCCTGGGTTGGACCAGGCCTTTCACGAGGCTCTCTACGAGCCACTGCGCAATCCACTCGCCGTCGAACTGCTGGGGGCGTTCTGGCGTGCGTACCTTCAGGTCCAGGACGTGCTGGGGCCGGTCGATGTCGAGTTCGTCCAGACCGCCCAGCAGCACGGCGAGATCGTCTCGGCCATCCGGGCCGGAGACCGGGAGGCCGCCAACCACGCCGTCATCCGGCACTTCGACGACCTTCGGACCAGGCTGATCAAGCTGTGGTCGGCCAACCTCGCCGCATCGCAGGACGGCGGCTGACCGGCGGGGCAGTCAGGCCGGACAAGCGCCCCGGCTCAGGCCGGGCACGGCCCGCCGTCCCGTCACCCCTCGACGGTGCGCACCGCCCGCATCTTGTTCACGGCGTCCAGCGCCGCCACCTTGTACGACTCGGCCAGCGTCGGGTAGTTGAACACCGAGTCGACCAGGTAGTCCACGGTTCCGCCGCAGCCCATCACGGTCTGGCCGATGTGCACCAGCTCGGTGGCCTGCGAGCCGAACACGTGCACCCCGAGCAGCTCTCGGGTGTCGGCGTGCACCAGCAGCTTGAGCATCCCGTACACGTCGCCCAGGATCGCGCCGCGTGCCAGCTCCCGATACCGGGCGACGCCGACCTCGAAGGGCACCGCGTCCGCGGTCAGCTCGTCCTCCGTCCGGCCCACGAACGACAGCTCGGGAATGGTGTAGATGCCCAGCGGCTGCAGGTCCCCCAGCGACCCGCCGACCGGCTCGCCGAACGCGTGGTAGCTCGCCCGCCTGCCCTGCTCCATGGAGGTGGCCGCCAGCGCCGGGAACCCGATCACGTCCCCCACCGCGTAGATGTGCTCCACCGGGGTGCGGAAGTTCTCGTCGACCTGGATCCGCCCCCGATCGTCGGCGACCAGCCCGGCTGCCGCCACGTTCAGCGTGTCCGTCACTCCTTGCCGGCCCGCCGAGTACATGACGGTGTCCGCCGGGATGCGCTTGCCCGAGTCGAGCAGCGTGAGCGTGGCACCGTTGGAGCGCACCACCTCGTGCACGGTCTCGCCGAAACGAAACGTCACCGCCAGATCCCGCAGCTGGTACTTCAGCGCCTCCACCAGCTCCAGGTCGCAGAACTCCAGCATCCTGGGCCGCCGCTCGACCACCGTGACCTTGGTGCCCAGGGCCGCGAACATGGAGGCGTACTCGATGCCGATGACGCCCGCGCCGACCACCACCATCGAGCTGGGAACCCGCTCCATGGACAGGATCTGGTCGGAGTCGACGATGGTTCGGCCGTCGAACTCCACGCTGGGCGGCCGGGCCGGCCGGGTGCCGACGGCGATCACCACCTTGTCGGCGGTGACGGTGCGCCTGGTGCCGTGGTCGTCGGTGATCTCCACGGTGTACGGGTCGGTGAACGCGCCGGTCCCGGGGATCAGCTCCACCCGGTTGCGGGCCAACTGGCTGCGGATGACGTCGATCTCCCGGCCGATCACGTGCTGGGTGCGGGCGGACAGATCGGCGACGGTGATCTCGTCCTTGAGCCGGTAGGACTGGCCGTACAGCTCTCGCTGGTTCAGCCCGGTCAGGTACAGCACGGCCTCGCGCAGGGTCTTCGACGGGATGGTGCCGGTGTTGATGCAGACCCCGCCGACCATCTCCTTGCGCTCCACCACGGCGGCGGTCCGGCCCAGCTTGGCGGCCGCGATGGCCGCCTTCTGTCCCGCGGGCCCGGAGCCGAGAACCAGCATGTCGACGTGATCCATCGCGACCTCCTCAGACGTGCCGGATGCTTACAGGTATAGGCCGGTATTGCCTCCGCCGCGCTCGGTGGCGACCGCATGCAGGTCGCGTTCGCGCAACACCAAGTAGGTCTCGCCGGCGACCTCGACCTCATAGGGGTCGTCGGGACTGAACAGGACGCGGTCACCGGTTTTCACCGAGCGGACGTGCTGGCCCACCGCCGCCACCTCGCCCCAGACCAGCCGCTTGGCGACCTCGGCGGTGGCCGGGATGACGATGCCCGCGCGAGTGGTGCGCTCTCCGGGGCCACCGCCGGCCTTGACCATGACCCGGTCGTGCAGCATCTGGACGGGAAGAGTGGAATCCGGCACCCAGGCAGCCTAATCGCACCAGGCGTCATGGCGGGCGCCCGCCGGATCCGACGGGGCCGCGAACCGGGAGACGAGGGCCCGGAGGGCATGAAATAACCCCGGGTGGCTGCCAGGTCGGGGGTCCAGCAGCAACCCAGGGTCACCTGTCATATCGCCGGACCCCCTGTCGGCGTTACATGCGAATTCAAGATTCTTTTGACGTTCACATTTGCGCTGGTCAGGCGGTCGACGACGGGCCCGCAGGGACCGCCGCGAGCCGTCCAGCATGTGGGATCGGACGGTGACGGGCATCGCGGGCAGATGCCACCGCCCGACGGGCATCGCGATCGAGAGCGCCGGGTGGTGCGTCGGGGCGGCGTCCCCGGAGACATAGAACCCGGGCCGCCCGCCGGTTGTCGACCGGTGGGCGGCCCGGGCCGCTGGCGTCCCGCCCGGCAGGGTCGCCACCGGGGGGAGGGTGTATCAGACCAGCCGAGAGGAGGAGCGCTGCGCGATCACGATCAGCTCGTCGCGCATCGCCGGAGTGGAGGCGTGCTCGATGGCGGCCGACAGTGCGCGGCGGGTGCGGTTCAACTCACGGCGGCTGCGGATGGCCTTCGCGAGGCGGGTCATGCTGGATCAGTCCCTTACTGAACTCGTCGGTAACTTCTGACACCTATATGACGCATACCTCGCAGGAAAGTTTCCCGAATCTCCGGTGAACTACCTCACATGCCGGACGATCCCCGGCATTACCTCCTCATGACCTTGATTTGTCCTGAACACCAGGCTCTGAATCGATACCGGTCAGATCTGCGCCCCACGTGGAGGTCAGGGGTGGCCTGCCACCCCATGCGGCACCCCGGCGGCACGTCGGCGGGGGCGGCTCGAGAGCCCGGTCCGCCCGACGGGCGCACCGGCTCGACGGCCGATCAGGCCGGGGCGGTCCGCTACCGGGCCGTCTCTCCGGCCGCGGACGCCCGGACGACGCGATCGACGGCGTGGGCCGCGGCGACGTCCAGCGCAGCGTGGCCGGTCGACTTGAACACCGTGATCTCCTCGGGACCGGTGCGCCCGGGGTGCCGCCCGTCCAGCACGGCCCCCAGCAGGACGATCCGCGAGGGCGGTACGCCCTGCAGTTCGTGCGCGCCCGCCGGCGGCGGGGAGGCCGCGGCGCCGTCCCACTCCGCGAACAGGGATCCCTCGGACACCGTCACGCTGTCGATCTCGGGACCGTGCGAACCGCCCACCGAGCTGACGTGAGCGCCGGCGATCAGCCAGGACCGATCGATGACGGGAGTTCGCGATCCGGTGCAGCAGAGCACGACGTCTGCGCCTCGAACGGCGCTCTCGATCGTCCTCACGTCCACCTGCGCCGTGAACTCGCCGAGGTCGGTACGGTCCGGTCGGCGCACGCCCACCACGATCCGAGGCGGCACCGGCTCGGCCACCAGCAGCGACAGCTGCGCCCTGGCCTGCACGCCGGCACCGATCACCGCCACCGTGCGACGGTCGTCCCGGGCCAGTGCGCGCATGGCGATGGTCGCGGTGGCCGCGGTGCGCAGCGCCGTGATGGCCTCGGCGTCCATGACGGTCCGGACCTCCCCGGTGTCCTCGTCGAACAGCACCACGACGCCTCGGTGTGACGATCTCCCATCCCCCGTGGGGAAGACGGTGACCAGCTTGGCGGCCAGTCCGAGACCTGGCACGTAGCCGGGCATGGCACCCAGCAACCCGTTCGGGGCGTGGGCCGCGATGCGCGCCGGACAGGAGGTGCGCCCCTGGCTGATCGCCACCAGCGCGACGCGTAGCGCCTGGGTCAGGACGGCGGGATCCAGCGCCGCGCGAGTCGCAGGGCCGTCGAGCACCAGGGCGCCGTTCATGCCGTGCCGTCCCGGCACGCGGGACGTTCGCCGGGCCAGCGCGGCCCGCGGGCTGATCGAGCACCCGCGTTCGCCACCGAGCACCCGCGATCTCGGGTGCTCACCGGGTAATGCGGGTGCTCGATCACGACGGGCTGGATCGCGAACCGGCTCGATGGCCGACCGGACCCCCACCGGGCCGGAAGGCCATGCCCAGGATCACCGGCCGCCCGGTGCCGCGCCGACGGCCAGGCGCCGCACAGATCCCTGATCATGTCGACTCCTCTCGTCCGCTCGGCGACCGCGGCGCGCTCATCCGATCGGCCTGCGACGGCACCGGGCCTCAACTCCGGCCGCCTGCCTTCCGGCCACGGGAGCGCGGCGGTCCGCAGGACTCCCGTTCCCGGAAGTCCGTCTGCAACACCACGGGACGTGACGGCAGCCGGCCGACACCGTCCACGGCGGCCAGCACCATGTCGCCCGCCACCTGCCCCATCCGATAGGCGGGCTGCGCGATGGCCGTCATCGGCGGATCGGTGTAGGGGAACAGCACCATATCGTCGAAGCTGATCAGCGACATCTTCCCAGGGATCGACATCCCGGCCTCCCGCAGCGCCTCCAAGGCGCCGACCGTCAGCAGGTCATTCAGCGCGATGCAGGCGGTCGGGCGCGGCCGGCGCTGCAACAGCACGCGCATCGCGTCGCAGCCACCCTGCACACCGACATACCCCTGCTGAATGAGATCCTCGGCCGCCGCACCGCCCGCGGACCGGTGGGCAGCCCGGAATCCCGCCGTTCCCTCGGCGACCGTGCGGAACCCGACCGGGCCACTGATCATCGCGACGTCCCGGTGACCA
>JBIQML010000033.1:0-5439 GCA_044463405.1 Nakamurella lactea
GGAGAGACGGTGCCACCGTCACCGGCTCCGTCGGCGCCCTGCAGGACGGTTCCGTACCGGCCCGGCTCCGGAACCGGCGCCAGGTAGGCGATACGGCGTCCGTCCGGGGAGAACGTCACCGCCGAGACCCCCAGCGGATGCTCGGCGAGCCTGCGGGGCTCACCGCCGCGCCTCGGCATCGCGAACACCTGTGGCGGCCCGGACTCGCCGGCCCGCAGGAACACCAGGTTCTCGCCGTCCGGGGAGAGCACCGGCGCGGAATCCCGCGGGCCCAGGGTGAACTCCACCGGATCAGATCCCCGGCGCAGCAGGTGCAGCACCCCGCGGTACGAATCGGACTCCAGGTCCGGTGTGGACAGCGCGGCGAACACCTCGCCGTCGTGGGCGACGGCGGGGCGTCCATAGGAACGGAACAGGTGCAGGTCGGAGGGCTTCACAGCCGCTCAGGCTAGCGGTGCTCCGGGCCGGGTGCCGCGTGGCCCTCCGGTTTCGACGCCGGGTCCACGGCCGGCGTGCCCGCCGAGCCGTTCGGGGCCGGCCCTGGCCGGGCACCGGAGCCGGGCGACGTCCGGACCCGGCGCCGTTCCCTCCCGGAGACCACCATGCTGGCGGCCACCGTCACCGCCAGGATGCTGCCCACCACCACCAGCGACAGGCCCGGGCTGATCTCCGGCGCCCAGCCGACCGGTTGCCCGCCGGCCACGAACGGCAGCGTGTTCTCCGCCAGGGCCTCCAGGATGAGCTTCACCCCGATGAACAGCAGGATCAGCGAGAGGCCCTTGCCCAGGTAGCGCAGCCGGTCCAGCAGCGCTCCCAGCACGAAGTACAGTTCGGACAGCCCGAGCAGCGCGAAGGCGTTGGCGGTGAACACCAGGAACGCCTCGGTGGTCAGCCCGAAGATGGCCGGGATGGAGTCCAGCGCGAACACGATGTCGGTGGTGCCCAGCGCCAGGATCACCGCCAGCAGTGGGGTGGCCATCCGCTTGCCGTCCTGCCGGACCAGGTACTTGTCGCCGACGTAGCCATCCGAGATCGGCAGCACCCGGCGCAGCAGCGTCACCGATTTGGGTTCCTCCGTCGTGTTCTCGCCACCCCGCGCGAGGTTGATGGCGGTGATCACCAGGAACGCACCGAAGAGGTAGAACACCCACGAGAAGCTGTGGATCAGCGCCGATCCGGCCGCGATCAGCCCGGCGCGCAGCACCAGGGCGATGCCGATGCCGATCAGCACCACCTTGCCCTGCATCTCACGCGGCACCCGGAACGCCGTCAGGATGATCGCGAAGACGAACAGGTTGTCCACACTCAGCGCGTATTCGGTGACGTACCCGGCGAAGAACTGGCCGGCGTAGTCGGAGCCCGCGGTGATCAGGACGCTCAACCCGAACAGCACGGCCAGCAGCACGTAGCCGCCCACCCAGCGGGCGGCCTCGCCGACGGTGATCAGATGGGCCTTGCGGCCGAACACCAGGCTGACCGTGAAGATGGCGACGATGCCAGCGACCACGACGGCCCAGACCCAGATCGGTACGTTCAACGTTTCTCCTCCGGTGGACGTGTCACGCCTGCACCGGAGGTCTCTTCCGCCCGAACCCCGGGAGGGACCCTGGCCGGCGACGCCGGGGAACCGGGACGGGCAGGTTCACCGTGCTGACGACATCGCCACTCGACGAGGGAATACTCCCCTCCACGCCCGTCCATTGTCGCACATCCGGCGCCATGCCCGTCCCGCGCCGGCGGCGCTCGGGAGCATCCCACGTGGCGCTTTTCCTGTACGCGCGGAGCGCGTAGCGCCACCACGCGCGGAGCGCGTAGCGCCACCACAGACACGCAACGCGGAGACCGTCGGCCGACTTCTGGCACCCTGGTGTGGTGATCGCCGGGCCTCTGCTGCGCACGCGGGCGCGCCGGTGGGCGGCGCTCGCGGTCGTCGTGCTGATCGTGGCCGTCATCGTCGTGGCCGTCTGGCCCCGATCCGGTCCGGCCGCCGTTCGCGCGCAGGACGAGAAGATCACCGTTCCGGGCGGTCCCGGCGTCGGCGGGACCGTGACGCTGGATGCCGGTCTGTACCTGCCGAAGACCACTCCGGCCCCTGCCGTGATCGTGGCGCACGGTTTCGGGGGGTCCCGGTCCAGCGTGGATGCCGACGCCCAGCGGCTCGCCAGGGACGGCTTCGTGGTGCTGACCTACTCGGCGCGCGGGTTCGGTGCGTCCACCGGCAGGATCGGTCTGGACTCGCTGGACTACGAGGTCGCCGACGCCCGCGCGCTGGTGGATTGGCTCGCGAAGCGTCCGGAGGTGCGCCAGGACCGGCCCGGCGATCCCCGGGTCGGCGTGACCGGCGGGTCCTACGGCGGCGCGCTCGCGCTGATGCTGGCCGGCACGGACGACCGGGTGGACGCGGTCGCGGCGATCGCCACCTGGAACGACCTGACGCAGGCGCTGTTCCCCAACGACGGGGCGGTGACGGAGTCCGCGCGGAAGCCACCCACGGCGGGCACACCGGCCGACATCCCCGCCGGCGGCGATGGTGTGTTCAAACGGTCCTGGGCCGCGGCACTGATGAATTCGGTCATCTCCGGGGCGTCGCTGCCGACCGCAGCAACGCTCGGTACCGACAGCACCGACAGCTCCGACAGCACCGACGCCGCCGAAACCGGCTCCGGTGGCGCCGGATCCGGCTCGAGCCCCGGGGACGGCACCACGGGTGCCGGCGGGTCCGCCGCGTCGAACGGGGGCAGCGGCACGGGCTCGCCGCCCGCACCCGTGGGTAGCACCGCCGCGCCCGCGGGGCCGGGGACGGCCGGCTGTGGACGCATGATGATCGACCTGTGCGCCGCCTACGTCCAGGTGGCACAGACCGGCCGGCTGACCCCCGCGATGTCTCACCTGCTGGCCAATTCCAGCCCCGCCGCGGTGGCCGGCGACATCACCGCACCGACCCTGCTGGTGCAGGGCGAGAACGACACCCTGTTCGGGCTGGACCAGGCCGACGCCAACGCCCGAGCGATCGCCGGGAACGGCGCCACGGTCGCAGTGAGCTGGTATCCGGGCGGGCACAACGGCGGCGGATTGGACGATGACACCCAGGACCGGGTCACCGGGTGGCTGCAGCACTACCTGGCGGGAACCGGGCCGGTCCCGTCCGACGCCTTCCAGTACGCGGTGGCCGGGTCCCGCTCGGACAGCGGCCGGATCCGCAGCCGGACGCTGCAGGTCGACGGCTATCCCGGGCTCACCGCCCCGGCCTCGCCGCAACGCAGCGTGCGCCTGAGCGGCGGCGCGCAGACGATCCTGAATCCCCCCGGCGGGCTGCCGGCGGCGATCTCCTCGCTGCCCGGTGTCAGCACGGTGGGGGCCGGTGCCCTCGGCCGGCTGACGTCCATCCCGGGCCAGACCGCCGCGTTCACCTCGAACCCCGTCACGGGCGGCACGGTCGTCACCGGCTCGCCCACTGTGACGCTGTCGGTGTCGCGCCTCGCGGTGGTGCCGGGAGCGGGCGCCGATTCCGGCAACGGTAACGCCGCAGCTGCCGGTCACGACGATTCCGCGGTGCTGTACGTGTCGCTGGCCGCCGCCGACGGCGCCGACACCGGCGGCTCCGGCGGCTCCGGCGGCGCGTCCGGATCCGCCGGGGCACTGCTGTCCGCCGGGCCCGCAGGCGGCGCGGTCGCGCCGGTGCGCATCGACGACCTCCCGGCGGACGGGCGCCCGGTCACGGTGACGGTGCACCTGCCCGCGGTGGCCTTCCAGGTGCAGGCCGGCCAGGCGTTCCAGGTCCGGGTCGCCACCACCGACCAGGGCTATGCCGGGCCGTCCGCACCCGCCGTTTACCGGGTGTCGCTGGCCGGTGACGGAGCCCTGCACGTCCCGGAGGCCGGCGGGGTACGGGTGTCGGCCTCCGACGAGCCGGTCGGACTGGCGATCGGGCTGGGCGTGCTGGTGGTGGTCGCGGTGCTGGCGCTGGTGCTCGCCGGCCGGGTGCCCCGCCGGCGGCGCCGGACGCGGGATTCCGTCGCCGGGTCCGGCACGCCCGCCCGCGAAGTCGCGCCGGCTCCGAGCGACCTGGCCCTCGCGACGGATTCTCCGGTCACGGGTGTCGCGCGTGGCTCGGACGAGCCGGCGCTGGCCGATCCCGACGCCCCGCTGGTGATCACCGGCCTGCGCAAGGACTATCCGGGCGGTGTCGTCGCCGTCGACGACGTCAGCTTCCGGGTCGACCGCGGGCAGATCCTCGGACTGCTCGGCCCGAACGGCGCGGGCAAGACGACCACCCTGCGCATGGTGATGGGCCTGATCACCCCGTCCGCAGGGGCGATCACCGTGTTCGGCGAACCCGTGCGCCCCGGGGCCGAGATCCTGTCCCGTGTCGGGAGTTTCGTCGAGGGCTCCGGCTTCCTGCCACACCTGCCCGGCCGGATCAACCTGTCCCTGTACTGGAGGGCCACCGGGCGGCCGGAGTCGGACTCCCACCTGGAACAGGCGCTGGAGATCGCCGACCTCGGATCGGCGGTCGACCGGAAGGTCAAGACCTACTCCCAGGGCATGCGGCAGAGACTGGCGATCGCCCAGGCGATGCTCGGCCTTCCGGACCTGCTGTTGCTGGACGAGCCGACCAACGGGCTGGACCCGCCGCAGATCCACGCCATGCGGGAGGTGTTGCGCCGCTACGCCGCCACCGGCAGGACCGTGCTGGTGTCCAGCCACCTGCTGTCCGAGGTGGAGCAGACCTGCAGCGACGTGGTGATCATCCACCGTGGCCGGACCATCGCCAGCGGCAGCGTCACCGAGATGGTGTCGGCGTCCGGTGAGATCCTCATCGGCACACCGGACCCGGACGGCGCCTGGCGCGCGCTGCGGGTGCTGGAGGGGATCGGCGAGGCCGAGGTCACCACCGGTGGACTGCAGCTCGACCTGGGCAGCGTCGGGTTCGACGCCGCGCTGCGGACCGTGCTGGATGCCGGGATCGCCGTCACCTCCGCGTCCCCACGGAACCGGCTGGAGGACGTCTTCCTGGACCTGGTCGGCGCCGGTGCCGCCACGCCGTCCGGCGACATCGCCGCTGAAGGGACGAAGCCGTGAGCCCCGTGCACCACGACCATTCGGCGGACGTCGCGGTCTCCGCCATGACCCGGATTCCGGCCGCGGTCGACACCGTGACCACCGGTCCGGCACCGGGTTTCCGCGCGGGGGCGACGCTGCCGATCCGGGTGGAGCTGGCCCGGCAGTTGCGTCGGCGCCGCACCCAACTGGCGCTGGCGTTGATGGTGCTGCTGCCGCTGATCCTGGCCGGCGCGTTCGCCCTGGGCGACAGCTCCGGCCCGCCCGGCAGCGGTTCGTTCGTCGACCTGGCGCAGGCCGGCGCGGCGAACTTCGTGATGGTGACGCTGTTCTTCTCGGCCAGCTTCCTGCTGATCGTCATCGTCTCGCTGTTCTTCG
>JBIQML010000033.1:5539-15975 GCA_044463405.1 Nakamurella lactea
ACGCTGTTCTTCTCGGCCAGCTTCCTGCTGATCGTCATCGTCTCGCTGTTCTTCGGCGACACCGTCGCGTCCGAGGCGTCCTGGTCGTCGCTGCGCTACCTGCTGGCGCTGCCGGTCCCACGACGGCGGCTGCTGCGGCAGAAGCTCGTGGTCGCGGTCCTGCTGTGCGCGGCGGCCATCGTGCTGCTCACCGCGGTGGCCGCCGTGATCGGCCTGATCCTCTACGGCACGGGGCCGCTCAGCACGCCGTCCGGGGAGTCCTTCGCCGGATGGGGTGCGACCGGCCGGATGCTGCTGGTGATCGGGTTCACCGCCGTGCAACTGGCCTGGGTCGGCGGGCTGGCGTTCCTCATGACGGTGTCGACGGACGTCCCGCTGGGCGCGGTCGGCAGCGCGGTGCTGCTGTCGATCGTGTCGCAGATCCTCGACCAGATCACCGCCCTGGGAGGCATCCGCGACTGGCTGCCCACCCACTATTCCTTCGCATGGACAGGTGCCCTGGTGGACCCGATCAACTGGTCGGACATGACGCGCGGCGCGTTCTCCTCACTGGCCTACGGGGTCGTACTGGTGGCGCTGGCCTTCTGGCGGTTCCGCCGCAAGGACATCACCAGCTGACGGCTCCGCGGCGCACGCCACTCTGATCGCGCGGCGACGCGTCGCCGACCACGGTCGGCGACGCGCAGAACCTCAGACCTCGACGGACAGCTCGTAGACCTCATCGGTCGGGTGGCCGGCGCGTTCGTGGATGCGCATCACGGCCTCCCTGCTCGGACCGGTGGACAGGCAGAACACCTTGCCCGAGTCCGGGTCCAGCCACGCCTTCTCGAAGTGCACACCCTCGTCGGCCTCGATATCGAGGTCGTGCTGGTGCGCCTCGGCGAGCTGATCCCTGGTCACTCCGACGAACCCGTCGTGTACGTCCATGAACGTGGGCACAACGTCACCTCCGATGAAGAGCCCGGCACCGATGCCAGGCGGCATCTGCAGAATTGTCGTCCGCAGATCACAGCCGATCATCCGCCGAAGGAGTGTGCCGATCCGGCAAAGCGCCGTCGCACCGTGGTCCCGTGCGGGGTCGCCGTGCTGCCAGAGGACGACATTGGTCCGGTTGGCCCAGTGCGGGGACAATAGTGGGATGAGCCGGCTGCTGATCGTGCACCACACGGTCTCCCCCGCCACCCGGACCATGCACGAGGCCGTGCTGGAGGGCACCGGGGCCGAGGGCATCACCGGTGTGGAGGTAGTCGCGCGACCGGCGCTGTCGGCCTCGGTGTCCGAGACCCTCGGCGCCGACGGCATCGTGCTGGGCGCACCGGCGAACATCGGCTACATGGCAGGCGCCCTGAAGGTCTACTTCGACTCGATCTACTACCCGTTGCTGGACGCGAAACCGCGAATGCCCTACGGGTTGTGGTTGCACGGCAACGAGGACACCGTCGGCGCGCTTCGGGCGGTCACGGCGATCACCGGGGCGCTCGGCTGGCAACGGGTCAGCGAGCCGGTGGTGGTGACGGGAATGCCGACGGCGGCCGATCGGGAGGCGTGCTGGAACCTCGGCGCCACGCTCGCCGCGACGCTATCGGGGTGACGGCTGCGCGTCCTGCGCGGGCCGTTCGGCGCGGTCATGGGGCGCGGCGCAGGGATTCCACTCGGTCGCGGAACAGCCGAAAGCGGTCGGTGTAGTCGTCACCCTCGGGTTGGACGGCGCTTCCGGAGGGCCGCGCCATCAACGCCCGTGCCTCGTCGGCCGACAGCGCCCCTGCCGCGATCGCACCGGCGGCCGCCGCGCCGCGGGCCGATGCGTCCGCCGCGTCGATCTGCACGAGGTCGTGTCCGAGGACGTCGGCCAGCAGTTGCCGCCAGTGCCCGTCGCGGGTCCCGCCACCGGCCAGCCGGATCGGTCGCCCGGACGGCGGGAGTTGGTGCAGCGCGCCCCGAATGGACAGCGCCACGCCCTCCAGCGCCGCGTGCAGCAGGTCGCGGCGGGTGGTGCCCAGCGCCAGATCGATCCAGGCGCCGCGCAAATCGGTGCTCAGGTACGGGGTCCGTTCGCCGACCAGGTGCGGCAGGAACATCGGGCGCTCCCGCCGGTCCCGGATCTCTGCCGCGGCGTAGAGCTCCTGCCAGGTGGCGCCCAGCACGGTGCGAACCCAGTCCATCGCCAGTCCCGCGTTGAGCGTCGCGGCCAGCGCGATCCATGCCTGCGGCCCGGCGTCCCGCACGACGTTGACGGTGCCCACACCCGCCGGCCGCTGCGACAGGCGTGTCACCAGTTGCGCGCCGGTCCCGACGGTGAGCTGGATCTGCCCGTCGTCGGGCAGCCCCGTGCCCAGGCATCCGGCGACCACGTCCGCCAGGCCACCGCCCACGGGCGTCCCCGCCCCGATGCCCGTCAGGTCGGCGGCCTCCCGGCTGATGCTCCCCGCCCGCGCGAGAGACGGTTGGATCGGCGCCAGCAGGCGCGTGGGGATGGACAGCTCCGATGCGACATCGGTATCCCAGGCGTCGGTCTCGAAGTTCCACAGCAAAGTCGCCGAGGCATCGGTCGGCTCGGTGTGCACCTCGCCGGTGAGCCGGAACCGTAGCCAGTCCTTCGGCGACAACGCCCATCGTGCGGCGGCCAGGGTGGCCGATTCCTCACCCGCCAACCAGGCGAGCGAGGATCCCATCATCCCGGCCGAAATCGGATTCCCCAGCCGGCGCAGCAGCGGCTCGCCGAGCGCCCGGTACGCCGCGAGCGCGCGGGTGGAACGAGTGTCGGCCCACAGGACCGCGGGCCGCAGCGGCGTCCCGTGCTCGTCGCACAGCACCAGGCCGTGCATCTGGCCGGACAGGCCCACCGAGACGATCTCCTGGGGGTCGCGGCCGGCCACCACCTGTCGAGTGGCGTCGGCGACCGCGTCCAGCCATTCCTGGGGATTGGATTCGGCCGCGCCGGGCGACGGTGTCGACACCGCATATTCCGAGCGGGCGCGGGAGACCGCCTGGCCGGTCCGGTCGAGCAGCACCACCTTCACGGAGCTGGTGCCCAGGTCGATCCCCAGATACAACACGTGGTATTGCTCCCTGCCGATCGGCGACCCTGGCACCAGGCTAGGCCATCACCGCCGAGGCAGCCGCGGGCCGTCGCCCCTGGTTGTCAGGAGGTACGACGCAGCAGCGTCATCCCGTAGTTCACCTGGGCGAGATACAGGTCGCACTGCTCGTAGGTTCCGGCAAGTTCGCGCATGCCCTCGTCCAGCAGCCACCGCGGTCCGACCTGGCTCGACACGTCGGGATAGACGTCGTGCAGCAGCACGAATCCGCCCACCTGCAGCACCTGTTCGACCTCGCGGAAGTCGCCGAGCACGCCACGCGGCGAGTGATCGCCGTCGATGAAGGCGAACTGCACGCCGCCCGCCCGCCGGTGATCCTCCCGATCCTCGGCCAGGTTGCGGGCGCTGTCCCCCTCGCGCAGCACGACCCGGTGCCGCAGGCTGGAGGCCTCGAGCCGCTCGTCCACCTGGGCCTTGGGTCGCTGGAACAACTGGTGGTGCGCATTGGCCGGGTCGTTCGGTGGAACGAACAGGTCATAGCTGACCAGGGTCGCGTCCTGGCCGTTGGCCTCCAGCGCCGCCGCCATCCAGATCGTGCTCACTCCCAGGCAGGTGCCGGTCTCGATGATGCGACTGGGGCCAATGTTGCGTATCAGCCAATACAGCAGGCTGCCGCCCTCGGGCGCGATCGAACTCGGCCACGACACCGGCTCGCTGTAGATGGCGGTGAGCACTCGGGCGAACGGCCGGGGATTCTCCGCGAGTTCGACGGGTACCCGCCAGGGCTGGTGCTGCCCGATGGGAAAGAAGCGCCCGGCCCCTCCCGGAAGCGTCGGCTGCGGTCCGGACAGCTTGGGCCACTTGACAATCTGCAGGCCCGCGGCCGCCAGCGGCTTCTGCACGACCCTGACCAGCCTGGCCGAGAGGCGCGTCGTCACCAGCGTGGACCCTCCCTCGAGGTAGGTCGCGCTCCGGATCTCACTCCGGTCGCCAGCGGCCGCGGCGCCCCTCGAGATCCGACCCGTGGCGTTCCGGAGCGGTCATGGTATCAGCCGGCGACGCGCCGCCGGCCGGCTCGACACCCCGCTACTGGACGCAGAACTCGTTGCCGTCGGGGTCGGCCATCACCATCCAGTGATCGCCGAACTGGTCGTTGCGCCGTTCCTCGACCACGGTCGCACCGGCATCGACCAACCGGTCCACATGGGCCGTCACCACCCGCCATCGCTCGTCGGGATCCGTGATTCCCCGGCCCACGCTGACGTCCAGGTGCACTCGATTCTTGCCGACCTTGCCCTCCGGAACCTTCTGGAAGAACAGCCGAGGCCCGTGGCCATCCGGGTCGCTGATCGCGGAGGCGTCGTCCCAGCGCTCCTCGGGCAGGTTGATCGAGGACAGGAACGACTCCCAGGTGTCGTGCCCGGGTGGCGGCGGATCAAGCCGGTAACCGAGCGCCACCGCCCAGAACTCGGACAGCCGGCGCGGGCTGGACGCGTCGAACGTCACCTGAAACGTGGTGCTCATGGCGCTCTCCCCTATCGTCTCCGGCCGCCGGCCGGGGTCCGCCGCCTGCCGCCGGAGCGGGGCCTCAGCGGTGTGATGTTGTCGGTGTTGCCGGAGTCGCCGTCACCGCCACGACCGTCGCGGCCGCCACCGCCGACGCCGGCCGCGTCCATGTCACGGATCTCCCGTTTGAGCTCGGCGATCTCGTCGCGCAGCCGGCCGGCCAACTCGAACTGCAACTCGCGGGCGGCCGCCATCATCTGGTCGGTCAGTTGCTGGACCAGGTCGGCCAGGTCGGATCGGGCCATGCCGGCGGTGTCGTGCCCGGCGTAGACCCCGGACGAGCCGCCGGGAGTGCCCACCGCCTTGCGGCCGCGGGAGGCGTTCCGCCCGGATCCGCCGATCGGCACCACGCTGCCGCCGGACTCGGCGGAGTCCGCCGCCTCCGCGTACACCCGCTCCAGGATGTCGTTGATCTTCTTGCGCAGCGGCTGCGGATCGATGCCGTTCGCCTTGTTGTAGGCGATCTGCTTGGCGCGGCGCCGGTCCGTCTCGTCGATGGCTCGCTTCATGGAGGGCGTCAACCGGTCGGCGTACATGTGCACCTGGCCGTTGACGTTCCGGGCGGCCCGGCCGATCGTCTGGATCAGCGAGGTCTCCGAGCGCAGGAAGCCCTCCTTGTCGGCGTCCAGGATGGACACCAGCGACACCTCCGGAAGGTCCAGGCCCTCCCGCAGCAGGTTGATGCCGACCAGCACGTCGTACTCGCCCAGGCGCAGCTCGCGCAGCAACTCCACCCGGCGCAGGGTGTCCACCTCCGAGTGCAGGTAGCGCACCCGGATGCCGAGTTCCAGCAGGTAGTCCGTGAGGTCCTCGGCCATCTTCTTGGTCAGCGTCGTCACCAGGACACGCTCGCCCTTCGTCGAGCGATCCCGGATCTCCCCCACCAGGTCGTCGATCTGGCCGGTGGTGGGCTTCACCACCACCTCCGGGTCCACCAGCCCGGTGGGCCGGATCACCTGCTCGACGAACTCACCGCCGGCCTGCCCCAGCTCGAACCCGCCGGGGGTGGCCGACAGGTACACCGTCTGGCCGATCCGGTCGGCGAACTCCTCCCAGGTCAGCGGCCGGTTGTCCAGCGCGGAGGGCAGCCGGAAGCCGTGCTCGACCAGGGTCCGCTTGCGGGACGCGTCGCCCTCGTACATGGCGCCGATCTGCGGCACCGTCACGTGCGACTCGTCGATCACCAGCAGGAAGTCGTCCGGGAAGTAGTCCAGCAGTGTCGCCGGGGCCGACCCGGCCGGGCGGCCGTCGATGTGCCGGGAGTAGTTCTCGATGCCGGAGCAGAACCCGACCTGCCGCATCATCTCGATGTCGTAGGTGGTGCGCATCCGCAGCCGCTGTGCCTCCAGCAGCTTGCCCTGCCGCTCGAACTCGGCCAGCCGCTCGGCCAGCTCCTCCTCGATACCGGCGATGGCCTTCTCCATGCGCTCCGGCCCGGCCACGTAGTGGGTGGCCGGGAAGATGCGCAGCTCGGGGACCTCCCGCACGATGTCGCCCGTCACCGGGTGCAGGTAGTACAGCTTCTCCACCTCGTCGCCGAAGAACTCGATGCGCACCGCGAGTTCCTCGTAGGCCGGGATGATCTCCACCGTGTCGCCCCGCACCCGGAACGAGCCGCGGGTGAAGGCGACGTCGTTGCGGGAGTACTGCACGTCCACCAGCGCGCGCAGCAACTGGTCGCGGTCCAGCGTCATGCCGACCTTCACCGGCAGCGACCGGTCCAGATAGGACTGCGGGGTTCCCAGGCCGTAGATGCAGGACACCGAGGCGACCACGATGACGTCCCGTCGGGACAGCAGCGACATGGTCGCCGAATGCCGCAGCCGCTCGACGTCGGAGTTGATCGAGGAGTCCTTCTCGATGTAGGTGTCGGTCTGCGGGACGTACGCCTCCGGCTGGTAGTAGTCGTAGTAGGAGACGAAGTACTCCACCGCGTTGTGCGGGAACAGCTCGCGGAGCTCGTTGGCCAGCTGCGCGGCGAGCGTCTTGTTGGGCGCCATGACCAGCGTCGGACGCTGCATGCGCTCCACCATCCACGCCGTGGTGGCGGACTTGCCGGTGCCGGTGGCACCCAGCAGCACGATGTCCTTTTCGCCGCGTTGCAGCCGCTTCTCCAGCTCCTCGATGGCCTGCGGCTGGTCGCCGGACGGGGAGTAGTCGCTGACCACCTCGAACCGGCCCGAGGTACGCGGAATGTCGCCGACGGGCCGGTGCTCGGAGACGGCCAGGACGGGATGCTCGGTTGCGAATGCCACGGGATCAAGCGTACGTGCGACCACCGACAGCGAGCCCTCGCTCGGCACCGTCGGGGACGGTCAGCACGATCGTGTACTGCTGGATCCGGCTGACGATCTCCAAGCGGGGGCCGTCCATCCACTCGGCCGAGCCGTAGAAGACCTCCTCCTGCCTGTCCCGCTCCGCCAACGATCCGAACGCCCGGATCAGCACGTACTCCTGCACGCCGTCCTCGCTCTGCTCCGACGGCCCGGTGCGCACCACGTCGACACCGAAACGCCGCAGCAACGGCAGGCACCGCTCCCGCACGACGCGGTCGAACTCGGTGGTGGTGCCGGGGCGCAGCCGGTAGGTGCGGATCTCCAGGATCGTCATGGGCGCATCAGAGCACTCGGATACGACGGTCGTCGTCGATTCGGCGCAGCACGAAGGGATCGGTGATCCTCAACGTTAGGTAGAGGGTTAGTTGATGGTGAGGTAGAGGGTGACGGGATTCCCCGGGTCGGCGCTGCCGTGCATCCTGCTCGTTCGACCGCGCCCCGCCCCGCGGTCCCCGTCACCGCCGTCGGCTCTCGGATAGCCGGCGCGGGCCAGCGCCGGTGCCAGCGCATCGGCAGCGGCCAGGTCGGGAACCCGCACCCGCAGCCGCGGTACTCCGGCCGCGGGCTCCAGCGGTTCGCACGGCAGGTCGTCGGCGGCCGCCGACACCCGCGCGCACAGCAGGGCCGGCGGTGACGAGCCGGCCGTGATCGTCGCCGGTCTCGCGGACGGTGACGCCGGGCGTCCCGCCAGCAGGTTGGCCTGGAAGGGCACCAGCCGGGCCGACCACAGCTCCGCCACCGCACGCCGCAGGTCGGACTCGTCACCGTCGTTGGTCAGCCACACGTCGGACAGGGCACGGCGCTGCCGGTCGCTGATCTGCGCCCGCATCCGGGCCCGCGCGTCCGGCTCGCTCAGGCCGCGGCCGAGCAGCCGCCGCACCCGCACCTCGTCGCCGGCGGCGACGGTGAGCACCAGGTGGAACTGCGCCGCGTCGGACACGGTGCGCAGCAGCGGGATGTCGTTGACGACGATCGCCCCCGGTCCCGCCTCGTCCCGGGCACGCCGGAAGGCCTGGCGCACCAGCGGGTGGGTGATCGCCTCCAGCCGGTGCCGGGCCTCCTCGTCGGAGAACACCAGCGCCGCCAGTACCGCCCGGTCCAACGAGCCCTCGTCGGTGAGCACGCCCCGCCCGAACTGCTCCGTCACCGCCGCCAGGCCCGGGGTACCCGGCGCCACCACCTCGCGGGCCAGCCGGTCGGAGTCCACCACCACCGCGCCCAGATCGGCCAGCATGCCGGCAACGGTGGACTTGCCCGATCCGATACCGCCGGTGACGGCGATGGTCAGCACGCCGACTCCTCTCGCCGGACCCGCCCGAGGTCGTTCCCACCCAGCTCAGATGTCACACCGGTCACTCGCGACACACCGATGGACCTGCCCCGGTTTGGTACGCCAGCACCGTACCGTTCGCAGCAGAGCGATGATCCGTCACCGCCGTCCGGCGGTCCGAGTCCGAGGAGGAACCGTGCGCAGCGCAGCGTCCAGCATCCTCGGCCGCGGTCGGCACCGTTCGGGGCGTCCCGGATCGATCCACGTCAGCGCGTTCGTGACCGTCGACTACCGTGGCCTGTTCGCCTCCTGGCGGACACCCGGCCGACACCGTCGCCCTCGTGCGGTGCGGCGCGCGACTGCTCCGGCGCGCGAGCCCGTGCCCGCCATCTGAGGCCGAACGGCATCCATTCTCAACGGACCGGCGACCAGCGGATTGGCGACGAGCGCCCCTGCCAGCGCCGACCCGGCGACCGGTTCGCGCCGGTGATCAGCCGTTCTTCAGCACGCGGGCCAGCACCATCCTGGCCAGCGATTGCATGCCATGTGGCAGCTTCGAGTTGGACACCAGCTTGTTCTCCACCGCGACGGACAGGGTCCAGGTGTCGTAGCGCATCACCAGCAGCCCACCGTCCCGCAGCAGCACGCGCGCGGGGTGGCCGGACACCTTCAGCGACGACGACTTCGCGCCGAGGCTGACCTCGGAACTCGCGGTGACGTCCATCTGCGCCTGCGCCGCGTGGGCCGACTTGTACTGCGCCAGCGCCACCGTCACGGGCCGGCTCTTCGACCCGGTCTTGCTGCCGAAGTAACACTTGATCTTCCCGGTCATCTTCACGTCCGGGTTCGCCACGTCCACGATCCGGCTGCTCGCCGACGGGACGCTCGCTCCGAGTGCCTTCTTGATGTCGTGGCTGTCCAGCAGCGCCGAGCAGGACACGTGCAGCGGATCGACCTTGACCACCTTGGGCGGCTTCTTGGGGGTCGTCTTCGTGGAGGTCTGCGGCTTGCTGGACTTGCTGGTCTTGGTGGTCTTGCCCGGCGTGCCGGATGTCCCCGACTTGCCGGTGGGCGAGGGCGTGGTGCTCGGCTGATCGCTCGGGGTGCTCGTCGAGGTGGACCCGGTGCCGGGAGCGCTCGCATCGCCCGAGCCGACGACCGTGATGCCGGCCGACCCGCCCGTTCCGCTGGTGGTCGGAGGCGGGGCCCCGGTCTTGGTCACGACGGTGGTGATGGTGCGCGGTGTCTGCGCGGTGTTGCTGCCACATGCCCCCAGCACCACGACGGCGAGGGCGAGCATCGGAACCAGTCGGTAGCGGCGCATGCATCCACCGTAACGAAATCGGCGCGACGACCGGCGCCACCACGCCGAGCCGCCATGGTCACCCGGCCGGGTGATGTCCCGCGCGGGCCGAGGACGGCCGCAGCAACGCGGAAGACGGCGCGAGGGCCGCCACCGATCGTCGGTGGCGGCCCTCGCGGACGGGGTTGACGGGCTCGCTCAGTTGCCGGCGAGCTTCTCCCGGAGCTTGGCCAGCTGCTCGTCGTCGACCAGCGATCCGGCTGGCGCCTGCTGCTCCGAGCCCGAGGAGTAGTTGCTCGGCCCCTCGGCCTCGGCGTCGGCGGCGTGCGCCGCGGCGATCTGCTTCTGGTGCGCCTCGAACACGGCATGCGCGTCGGCGTACTGCTTCTCCCACGCGTCGCGCTGGGTCTCGAAGCCCTCCAGCCACTCGCCGGTGGCCACGTCGAAGCCCTCCGGCGGCACGAAGTTGCCCTGCTCGTCGTAGTGGTCCACCACGCCGTACTGGGCCCGCACCTCGTCGAACTCGGCACCCGGGTTGATGCCCTCGTTGGCCTGCTTGAGCGACAGCGAGATACGCCGGCGGTCCAGGTCGATGTCGATGACCCTCACGAAGATCTCGTCGTCCACGGAGACGACCTGCTCGGGCATCTCCACGTGCCGGCCGGCCAGCTCCGAGATGTGCACCAGGCCCTCGATACCGTCGTAGACGCGGACGAACGCGCCGAACGGCACCAGCTTGGTGACCTTGCCCGGCACGATCTGGCCGATCGCGTGAGTGCGGGCGAAGTGCCGCCACGGGTCCTCCTGCGTCGCCTTCAGCGACAGCGAGACCCGCTCGCGGTCCATGTCGACGTCCAGCACCTCGACCGTGACCTCCTGGCCGACCTCGACGACCTCGTTCGGGTGGTCGATGTGCTTCCAGG
>JBIQML010000034.1:0-12289 GCA_044463405.1 Nakamurella lactea
AGAGCACCGCCTTTGCAAGGCGGGGGTTGAGGGTTCAAGTCCCTTCGTCTCCACACCGCGTTTCCGCTGTTCAACAGCGGTGACGTTGATCTTCGAAGATCCCGATTTCATGATCGAATCGTGTTTAGTCCGCAAGAAGTCCCGCAGCATTCTCAGCGTTGGTGGCCGCCGAAGGACCGGTCGAGTGGTCATCAACCTCTCGGTCGAGGCTCTTCGCGGCCGTATCGCGAGGCTCCTCACCAGTGGTCCGCAGCCGGTCCGCAACGGGATCTGACGGGCGGTTCGCGACGGCGGCGTGCATGGCTTCGAGCCGGTCGGCGACCTCGTCCAGCTCCTCATCGAACAGGTCCGCGTAGACGTCAAGGGTCATGGCGGCGGAGGCATGGCCGAGCATGCGCTGCACGGCCTTGACGCTCGCCCCGGCGGCCACCGCGAGGGAAGCGGCAGAGTTCGGCGTGCCCCACACGCCCCGGCTGCCGTTGATCTCGGTGAACGCCTCTTCGATGGTCAGTCGCCGGCGCAGCAGGTCGACGTTGCGCACCCGGAGCGCGGCGAGTTCGGACCAGCGCAGCCCGCAGTAGGCGAGCGTGTAGATCACCAGTCGGCCGGATCCGGCGGCGTCGGCCAGCGCTTCCACCTGCGCTGCGGTGAGGGAGCGGCGCCGCTTGGTACCGAGCGGGGGTAGCGCACAACCCGGGGCCGGGTTGGCGGGAATGCGTCGGTCGCGGACAGCGTCTCCGAGGATGCCGGATAGCACCAGGTGGATCGCTGTGGGGGACCGCGGCGACCAGTTCGTCCAGGCCCAGGCCGGCCGCGTCTCGGGCAACGCCTGTTCGGGTGAGCCGAGGGGCGAGGTGGCCGGCGCTGGCGAGGAGTTGTTGGACGTGGCGGCGGTGGGCGTGGGCGGCGATGGTTTGGTATTCGCCCCAGATCTGGCCGGGCCGGGTGGCCTGGTGTTGCAGGTCGGTGATGGCTTGGTGCGCGGAGACGGGCTGGCCGGTGTTAGCGAGAATCCCGGCCAGTACTTGGCGGGCTGTCTGCACGGGCTGGTTTTGTAGCCGGTCGATGTCACCTCGGCCGGTGTCGCGGTTGGTGACGTGGGCGTGGTTGCCTAGTCGTCCCCGGGTGAGCGCCACGTACAGCGCTTCTCGGGTCATGCTGGGCGCGGCCAGGACGTGGGCGGTGTCGACGGTGGCGCCCTGGGCGCGGTGCGCGGTGACGGCGTAGCCGAGCTGCACATGCTCGGCCACATACGTCGCGGGCAGGGTGACGGCCCGGCCCCGGTCGGCCCGGACGGTCAAGGCGCCGTCCGGGCCGGTGGCGGTGACGAAGAAGGCGGCGCCGTTGGTGACGTACCCGGCGGTCAACGCGCCGCCGGGAGCACGCCGGAGGCTGGTGGTGCCGTCGGACAGGTGCCGGTCGACGCGGCGGGTGATGACCCGGTCCCCGACCGAGGCGACGGTTCCGTCGGCCAGGGTCACGCCGGCCGCTGCCACCGCACGGGCTCCGACCAGGTCGTCGTGTGCTTTGCGGTTCAGGGCGGTGACGGTGTCGTTGTCGGCAGCGATGAGCAGCGACGACAGCCCACGACCCCGGTCGGCCCACCACGCCTGGTACGCAGTGTTCAGCGCGGTATCGCGGTCACCCCCGTCGTGGATCCGGTCGTGGCTGGCGTAAATGTCCAGGACGGTCGTGTCGCCTCGGCGCGGCGCGATCGACGCGGCAGCTTCCCAGGTGCGGATGGTGCCGTCCGGTTCGCGGAACCGGCGCACCGTGGTGAGCTCGGGGTGTCCGGGCGGGCGTGGGCGAGCATGGTGAACGCCCTGCCGGGGCCGACCGCTGCGAGTTGGGCGGGATCGCCGACCAGCAGCACCTTCGCCTGCGCGGTCTTGGCGTGCGCGACTAGCGCGTCGAGGGTGTGCGTGTCGCACATCGATGCCTCGTCCACGATCAGCAGCTGGCCGGGCCGCAGCCGCCATCGGTCGAACTCTCGAGCGGCGGTGGTGATCGCATCGTCCAGGTCGCCGGCGGGCACACCTGCTGCGGCGCGGCGGTCGCGGCGGCGCTGCAGATCCGCCAGCCGGTGCAGGCGCCGGTCGGTGCCGGCCTGTTGCGCGATCCACTGCGCGGTCGTCTCCGCCGGTGCGCCGATCTCGCCGGCCAGCACCCGGGCGGCAGCCGCGGACGGCGCCAACGCCGTCACCGACCCGCCGCCATGGCTGGCTTCCCACGCGCGGCGCAGCGCGCCCATCGCGGTGGACTTGCCGGCACCGGCCGGGCCGATCAGCACGTCACACACCCGACCCGACGTGCAGATCTGCGCCACCACCGCCTCCTGACCTTCGTCGCCCATGGCGTCGGCGTCGGTGCTGGCGGTTACCGGCGCCGCTGGCTTTGCGGCCGGTGCGGCAGCGACCGGTCCGGCGGTGCCGTCGGCGGCAATCAAGAGTCGGTCCTCGGCGGCGAGAATCCGTGTGGACGTGTAGGTCTCGGGGAACGCGAACACCGAACGACCATCGACCGAGTCACGCCACCGCTCCGGCACCGCGGCCACGGCCGGTGTGTTCAACAGCACCGACCGGTCCACGGCCGCCGCCGTGACCCGGTCCCGCACCGCCAACAGATCCGCCGGGGTGCCGAACTGCAGCCCACGGGCGGTGATCGCCGGGCACGTTTCGGCCTGCAGGTTCCACCGCGTCCACGTCGAACGCCGCGCCTGGACACCGTCCAGCACCGCCGCCGCCAGCACCTCGAACGTCGCCGGCGGTCACGTCCTCGGCCGACCGCAGCCGGACGTGCACGTGCCGGCCGGTGACCTGCTGGGCCCATGCGAGAGGGTCTTGGCCGAGGACTGCTGCGGCCCGTTCCCGCCACGCGGCGGTGTAGCCGGCCAGCGGACGGGTGCGCTTGGGATCCCTGGTCGACAACGTGGCCCGCTGACGGATGCGCAGCGCCTCCGCCGCGGTCGGCGCCCGACCATGCGTCTGGGTGAACGCCGCGATCGCGGCGTCCTTCGCGGTGTCGATCGCCGCCGACCGCTTCGAGAACTCCGCCACCAACTCCGGTGGCACGGCGGCCAGCTCGCGGGCGGGGTTGCGGCCCGGGCCGCGCCGGCGCCACTCCCAGCCCAGACCCAGGCTGCGGGTCATGTTGTCGGCCAGCACCGCGTCATAGGTTTCCGACAGGGCGACCGCCGCCTGGAACAGCCGCCGGGAGTACACCGTCCGCCACCGGCCGTCCGGCCCCTGCACCCGGTTCGCCACCGTCACATGGGTGTGCAGTCGCGGGTCCCCGGCGCGGGAGTCGTAGTGATCGAACCCCGCCGCGATCACACCGCGCGTTTCGACCTGGGCGAGGCCGGCGTGCCCCACCCTGGTTCGGACCACGTCCCGCTCCGCCACCGCCAGCACATGCGCGACGGCGTCGTGATGTGACGCCACAATCTTGCCGCGGGTCTGCTCGTCGGCCAGCGCCCACAACACCGACACCGACTTCGGTACGGAGAACGTCAAATCGAACCCCGCCACCGATGCCTTGACGTTTGGGCGGTCAGCGGGTGTGCGATACGGCCGGCCCAACGCCCCGCCGGCCTGCTCGTGTTCGGCGCCGTCGCCGCGCGATGTTCCTCAACAGATACCGGTACCCGGTGCCCGCCGACAACCTGGCAATCGACGTCATCACCAGCGCACACCACCCACCGGCGTCGACGGCGCCGCCGTCGTGGCGCACGTGAGCGGCCGCATGCATGACAGGCCCGCCAACGCTGCCTCGTTCGCGAGCGCAGCGCCGACACCTCGGGCAGCGCGGTCCCTCATGCATTGATGTGGTGCCATCACCGCGCCGTTGAACCGGCTGCAGCCGGCTTGCGCCGCGGCACTTCGGCCAGGCTGAATTGCCAGGTCCCTCATACCTGCTAGTGGTGCCAACGCTGGGCCCTTACGCCGCCGATCCGATCATGAACCCGGGCGTGGTACCCACCGCTGGTGACAGACGTGTAAAGGTGGTGCAGATGATCTGCACCACCTTTGGCGCCGGGCAACCGAAGCTCCAGATGGCGGATTCGACAGCGTTCAACGAGCGAGACGATCGCGGCGCGTATGGATCTCGTGGCGTTCGCCCGATTGATCTATCGCCCACGAAGTGTCGCAGTCCTCATCGTCGGGTGCACCGGGCATGATGGAGCCAACCACGGCGAGGAAGGCATTGCGTTCGATGCTCGAACACTCAACTGATTTCCGGCCAATTCAGTACCTTGGAAATAAGTCACGTCTGCTGGACGCGATCGAGGATGTCCTTGCTGACGTGGTCGCAGATGCGACTCCGGTCTGCGACCTGTTCGCGGGTACGGGAGTAGTTGCCCGCCGGCTGTCGCGCAGGCGTCCTGTTGTAGCGGTAGATATCCAGGAGTATGCACGAGTGCTTACGGCTTCCCTGCTTGCACACAACGGCGATCGAACCGAAGTGCTCAAGATGGCTGGCCACCGACCAAATACCGTCGAATCGACGCTCGCTGATTTGATCCAGCACGAGGAACTCGCTCTCGACGACGCACTCGGTGGCGATCCTGAGTCCCTTTGCGAGATCATCGAGGGTGGCACGATCTTGCAGGCGCGGATGTCGGACAAGCCGGCGGACTCGTCACTCGGAAAACGCCTTCGCAAGGCGGCCGAAGCGGTGCCGCTGGGGCCCGCGACTGTATTGATCCGCTACTATGGCGGGCTGTATTTCTCCTTCCGCCAGGCGGTTGAGTTGGATGCGCTCGCAGCCGATGCGCGACGCTTGACCGGACCTAGTCGAGATATGGCTTTAGCAGCGGTGATAGCAACCGCCAGTGAGGTCGTATCGACGGTCGGGAATCAATTCGCTCAACCCGTCCAGCCCCGCGGCAAGGACGGTTCTCCGAAGTCCTCGCTCTTGAAGACGGTGGCGCGCCAACGGCGCGTAAGCGTGGACGAAACGTTTGCGAAGTTCGCGGCTAGGTTCGCCAGCCTGGAACCGGTTCGTACGGGTCCACACCATGTTGTGCGAGCGGACTTCAGGGATGTGTTGGCTGCGCCGCCGCAGGACCTCGGTGCAATCTATGCTGACCCACCATATACACGGGATCACTACAGTCGCTTCTATCACGTGCTCGAAACCATAGCGTTAGGCGACGAGCCCTCTATTTCAGAAGTCGGATCGGCTGGCGCTCGATCGTTAAGCCGCGCGCTGTACCGATCTGATAGGCACCAGTCGCCCTTCTGTATTCGGAAGCAGGCACCAGCAGCCTTTCACGCCCTCTTCAAGGGCGCTCGAGAGTTGGAGGTGCCGATCATTCTTTCGTACTCCCCGTACTCCGGTGGTACGGCAGCCCGACCGGAGCCCCGAGTTGTGACGGTCGACGACATCGTGCGTGTTGCAGCGGGGTATTTCAACCACGTGGCGGTGAAGACCGGTGGTAGCGTGGCTCACAGCCGACTGAACCGCGAGGAAGTCAGTCGCGACGTTGACCACGGAGCGGAAGTGTTCGTTGTTGCAACGCGCTGACCGAAGGGAAGGATGCCACCGCGATTGTATGCGGCCGCTGGGAGAGGTGAGCTTTGCTAAATTTTCAAATTGCCGGTTCTGCCGACGGCTATTTGCTGGAACACCTGCTCCTTGAGTCCATCGGCGCGTTGAGGGGTGGCGGGATCTTTGCTTGGGCAAACAGCAACGGTATTGAGAGCCTGCTCGAGGACGACGTCTTCGACGAATTTCTTCAAACGAGCGATTTTAGATTGTTCGTGGGGACGGACTCCATCACCGACGTACCGGCGATTGACAGGCTTGTTGAGATATCGGCAAAACGACCTAAGCTCGACGTTCATGCTTTTATTAGCCCAACCAATTCTCTGTTTCACCCAAAACTTGCGTGGTTCGAACACCACGATTACACAAGTTTGATTGTGGGCTCAGGTAATCTCACGATGGGAGGGCTACGATCGAACTGGGAAGCATTCGTCGTCCTGAAGCTGGCCGGTACGGATCAGGAGACTGCGCTTGCGAGAATCGACCAGTTCTTAGCACTCACAGTCGAGCACGTGCTTCCGGTGGACGATCCGCGAGTACGCCAGCAAGCGGAGAAGAACACCGGAAATGAGCGAACTCTGCGTCACGCACGTTCGGGCCACTCGACACAGCCCGATGCTTTGGCCGCGGTCGAAGAAGTTCTGGTTGCAGAGATCCCGAAAGCTGGCACCCGTTGGTCACAGGCGAACTTCGATTTGGACAACTATGAGAAGTTCTTCGGAGCCAAGGCTGGTACGCAACGCCGGATCTCGCTACACCATGTCGATGAGAATGGGAGCCTCGGAAATGTCGAGAGTCGACCCAGTGTTGAGGTTGCGAGCCATAACTATCGATTTGAATTAGCCGCCGCCAAAGGCCGTACGTACCCAACCGGGGGCTCTCCAATCGGAGTGTTTTTGCGCCTCGCGACAGGCGAGTTCCTGTACTCGCTGTTGTTTCCAGGCGGCCCTGGCTACAGAGAGGTCAGCGAACTACTTGTTACTCACTGGCATGGGCCGGCTCGCGAAAAGCCTCGCGTTCGTCTTGCAGCCGACGTGGTCCGAGCGGCTTGGCCAATGTCGCCACTTTGGGACGTGACCTTGCCTGCGCTCTAAATTGAGGATCTCCGCTGGGCGCCACTACCCTGCGCGGGTCTCGACCTCATCATCGCCGGTCGGGAACGCGCTCGGAGCCAAATCCATTATGCTGTAGTTCAGAGATTCCGGTGGCGTAGACGTTGCGAGCCGTTGGATCACGAACGAGGCAATTGTCTCCGGCTCTCGTTCGATGCCAATCCAGCGTCGTCCAAGGCGGTTTGCTACGACCGCGGTGGTACCGGAACCCAGGAAGCAATCGAGCACCAGATCGCCAGGGTTGGTACCTACCTCGATAATTCGTTCGAGTAGCCGCTCCGGTTTCGGGGTGTCGAAGCTTGGTACCCCGGGAAAGGCCTTCAATAGGGACTTCTTCGCAGATGCGTTGTCGCCAACCTCATCCGCCGTCCATATCGTAAACGGGGCGAGACCGGTCACCTCAGACTGGAATCGCTTGAGCCGTGGCTTACCGTCGCCCCCCCGAGGCCAGTACACCCGCCCTTCTTTGACAAGTTCCTTGAAACGGGCCTCGCTGTATGTCCAACATCTACCCCTCGGCGGATTATGGCGCACTCCTGTTGGTGTCACGATTGTGTAATATTGAGCTGTTGTTGCGTGGCCATCTTGAGCCGTCAGTGGGACGGAGCGCCACGGACCGCGGGGGTCACTATCGGGGTTGCTGAAGGCGCCAACGTCGGGGATCCCATTGCGCGTCTTCTTCCACGCTACCGGCCCAGCAGGAGCGTATACGTGAATGTAGTCGTGCATAGAACTGAATGCCTTGCGGTTGTCACGTGTGGTGCGTTTTTGCCAGACGATTGTGGCAACGAATGCTTCGCAGCCGAAGACTTCGTCGAGTAGGCACCGGGCACGGTGTTGTTCAGAGTCGTTCAGGTGAAGCCAGATACTTCCGTCGGAAGCAAGGAGCCTTTTGATCTGAAGCAATCGATCACGGAGCATGGACAACCAGGCCCCGCGATCCAGGTCGTCGTGGTAGTGGGCGAAGCGCTCGCCTGTGTTAAACGGTGGGTCGATGTAGCACAGGCGCACCCTGCCGGCATACCGCTCGCGATAGTCGTCAAGTCCGAGCAGGCTCCTCAGTGCGTGTTGAGCATCGCCACGGACGAGCAGGTTGTCTGAGAGCTCTCCGACTTGTCTTGCGAGTTTAAGATGGCGAATCTCCGTGAGTCGGCGGTCGTCTGCACTGGTCCAGGTCGCGTGACCGTTGTCCAAGATCAGGAGGCCAGACTTGCGCTCAGCCCACTCCAGCCGTATTGGATCTGAGGCCGAGTTAGTCGGTCGCACGTGATCTCCTTGACTTCGGGGTGCAGTTGGGCCGATGCTTGCCAGTTACAAGAAACATGTTACTCCATATGAAGGACAAGGACCATGGAAGTTCGGGAGGTCAGTGCCGACCTTTTCGGCCGCCCGTGCCGCCTCCCGTTTGCTCTATGGATCCTGAAACTTGAGAAGCCGCGCTTCTTCCAATCCGAACCGCCCCGGGAAATCGGCTCTCCAACCGCCCTGCGGCAAGAACTCGAACGTTTCGTACGAGCAGGCATGCTGGATGAGGAGCGGCCGGATGGTGAAAATCGCGTCTATTACGTAAAAACCGACAGCCCCCTATGGCGTGTGATCGAAACGGCGAGGGCCGTTCTCGATGCTGATTGACGAGACGTGTGTACCCAAACTCGTAGCGACGCTGCAGTCAACCCGCCAAGATCAACATGTGGATAAGTCCGTGGCTGTGGACAAACTGATGAGGCTGTCCGCCCGAACGAGAGATGGCCGACGCTGAGGATGGGTTTCGAGACCGGGTTGATCAGGCAACGATGTAGTCGGGGACTGGCTTGGCGAAGACGCGACGCCGCCGCTGGCTTGGTCATCCAGCGGCCTCGCAACTCAACGCGGTCGAAGCTAGATCCCGGTCCGCAAATAGTCCGCAAGCGAGCCGAAAACTGCCCACGACGCCCCGTCACCGCCAACAACGCCACACACCGTCTGACCTGGGGTTACAGGTCCTCGAGCCCCGGTAGCGCAGGCTGCTGATCGCTGTCCCTTCTCGTTTGCAAGGCGGGGGTTGAGGGTTCAAGTCCCTTCGTCTCCACCCCGCGTTTCCGCTGGTCAACAGCGGTGACGATGATCGGTCAAGGCCGCGATCGGGCCACCGGACCCGCGCTCGGCCACACGCCGACCCGCTCACCGTGGCGGCGGGACGATCAGTCGACGGCGCGGGTGCTCGGATCCTGGCAGGCATGCTGGATCCCCGGCACCGCCTGGTGGTGCACCGCGGCGCCGCTGCCGGAACGGACGGTCAGCGCCGCCACCACGCCCCCGGCGCCGCACAGCGCCGCGCAGATCAGCATGGCCCGACCGAAGCCCGGACCGAGCGGCCCCGCGGCCTGGGCGTGGATCCCCGCGACCACCGGAAGGACCGCCACGGCGAGCAGACCAGCAACTCGCGCGACCGCGTTGTTCACCCCGGAGGCCACGCCGACCCGGTCTTCCGGCACCGCAGCCAGTACGGTGCTGGTCAGCGGCGCCACCGTGATCGACAGCCCGATACCGAAGATCACCACCGCCGGCAGCACGGACGACAGGTAGCTGCCGCCGGGCACGGCGCGGACCATCAGGGCCAACCCCACGCCGGCCACGATCGGTCCGACGGTCATGGGCACGCGGGGGCCGGTGCGCTGCGCGACGGCGCCGACCCAGGGCGAGGCCAGCAACATGATGATCGTGGTGGGCAGGGTGGCCGCGCCGGCCGCCAGCGCCGAGTAGCCCAGTGTCTGCTGCAACTGCAGCGCGAGCAGGAACATCCCCCCGCCGAGAGCCGCGTACACCGCGAGCGTGGTCAGGTTGGCGCCGGTGAACTGGCGGGACGCGAACAGCCGCGGGGGCAGCAGCGGTGCCCGGACTCGCCCCTCGATGATCGGGAAGGCCAGCAGTGCCAGCACTCCGACGACTGCCGCCGTCACCGCCACCGGGTCCCAGCCGCGCGCTGGCCCTTCGATCAGCGCGTACACGCCACCGGCGAGGCCGATCGTCACCGCGACCGCGCCCCCGATGTCGAAGCGGCCACGCTCCACCGCCAAGGCGTCACGGCTCTCCCGCAGGTGCCGCAGCGCGATGACGATGGCCGCCGCGGCGAGCGGACCGTTGATCCAGAACACCCAGCGCCAGGACGCGGCGTCGACCAGCCAGCCGCCGAAGAACGGCCCCAGCGCCGACGTCACCCCGGACATGCCCGCCCACCAGCCCACGGCCCTACCGCGATCGGCCTCGGCGATGCCGGCGTCGATCAACGCCAGACTTCCCGGCACCAGGGCGGCCGCACCCACGCCCTGGACCAGCCGGGCCACGATCAGCGCGCCCGCGGTGGGCGCCAGACCGCAGGCCACCGACGCCACCATGAAGGCCACCAGACCGGTGACGAAGACCCGGCGTCGGCCATACCTGTCCCCGGCGGCACCGCCGGCGAGCAGCAGCGCGCTCAGCGTCAGCAGGTAACCGTCCAGCACCCACTGCTGGGTGCTCAACCCGCCACCGAGATCCCGGCCGATGGCCGGAAGGGCGACGTTGACGACCGTGCCGTCCAGGAAGGCGATGCCGGAGCCCAGGATCGCCACCGCCAGCAGCCAGCGCGCCCGGCTCGATGCCAGCGGTGCCCGGCCGTCGGCATCGCCCGGGTCGGTCGCCGGGCGAGCGGGAGGGCGACCGGCTGCCGGTGCCGGCCGGGAGCGTCTCAGCCGCGCGAATGCGTCCACCCTGTCACCCCGTCCCGACGTCTGGACCGGCCACGCCGCGCAACTCCCGGCGGTGCGGCAGAGCGTGCCGGGTGACGCGACACCGCCCACCGTAGGCCCGAGCCCGGTGGCAGCGGTGAACCGACGGAGGCGGCGGTGCCACCGCCGCGGCAGCAGAATGGGCGCATGCTGCAGGTGGGTGCCGCCACGGCGGAGATCGAGGTCCGCGTGGGGGAGCCGCTGGCCGGGTACGCGCTGCGCCAGGGACCCTGCACCGGCAGCCACGATCCGCTGCGTGCCCGAGTCGTGGTCCTGCACGACGGGACGGCATCGATCGCGATCGCCGCGCTGGACCTGCTGTACGTGCCGGCCGCGCTGGACGCCGCCGTCCGGACCGCGGTCGCCGAGGCCGCCGAGGTCGAACCGGGCGCCGTCCTGGTGTCCGCCACCCACACCCACGCCGGCCCGGCCAACCTGGCCACCGATCCGAGGCTCCAGCAGCGCATCGCCACCGCCGCCCGCTCCGCCGCCCGCAACGCCCGAGCCACCTGCACAGCGGCGACGCTGGCCCTGGCCACCCGCCGGGTGACGGGCATCGGCGGCAACCGCCGCGCACCGGACGGCCCCGCCGACGACACGGCGCGGATCATCGTCACCCGAACCGCAGACGGCTCCCGGACCATCGCCACGATCGTCGGATTCGCCTGCCACGCCACCGTTCTCGACCAGACCTGCACGGAATCATCCGCCGACTTCCCTGGCGCGATGTGTCGGCAACTCGAGCGGCGGGTCGGGGGTACCGCGCTGTACCTGCAGGGCGCTGCCGGCGACCTCAATCCGACCGTCACCGGGCCGACGCATGACGAGTGCGAGCGGATCGGCGGCATCCTGGCGGCCGCCGCGACCGGCGCCGTCCTGCAGGTCGCCGGGCTGCAAGGGGGCCTGCGCACCACCAGCCCGAGTCACCAGACAGCCTTCCTCGCAAGCGGTTTCCCGGACTGCAGGATTATGAGCGAAACCGGCGTCGCCAGCTCCTGGGCCGAGGCCACCGCCGCCCCCGCGCGGGACCTGCCGCCCGCCGAGCAGATCGCCCGCGCCCGCCGCGCCATCGACGGGCCACCCGGCGCCGAGGATGCCCGGCTGTGGATCCGGCAGCTCCGCGCCGAGCAGGCCAACCTGTTCGGGGTCTTCGACGAGCCGGCGCCCACCCGGATCCGGTTGCAGCGCCTGGACATCGGGCCGGACCTGACGCTGCTGGCGATCCCGGGGGAGCCGTTCGGCGACACCGCTGCCGCGCTGAGGGCCGCCACCGACCGTCAGCTGATCGTGGTGGGGTACGCGCACCAGTCGATCGGCTACCTGCCGCCGCCGCAGGAGTGGGCGCACGGGGGCTACGAGGTCGGATGCTGCCTGTACACCGACACGGTGGAACCGCAGATCCGCTCCGCGGCCGGCGCGCTGCTGCGGGAGCCGCGCGGCGGCACGCTCAGCCGCCGGCCGTGAGCACGGTGTCGCCGTCCGAGTCCTGCACCTCGATCCGGCCGATCTTGCCCATCGGCACGGAGGTTCCGCCGGTGAACACGGTTTCCTTACCGACCGCGACCGCCCACGACCCCATGTCGTGCATCGACCCGTCGGTGTCCATCACCTTCAGCGAGTAGACCGGCGGCCCTGACGGCGCGGGGTAGGACGAACCACTGCCGGCGTTCTGGTAGTGGCAATGCAGGGTGATCTCGGTGCCCCACGGCTTCCCCGTCACCATCGCCGTGGCGTGCACCGGTCCGCCGCCCACCGACTTCATCACCATCACCTGGCCGTTCGCCGCCTCGGGAGAGGTGCTGGGACGGGTGACCCCGCTGACCAGCACCACGGTCAGCGCGACGATCGCCTTCACTCTCAAATGATAGGCGGTAAACAGCGCGC
>JBIQML010000034.1:12299-15907 GCA_044463405.1 Nakamurella lactea
GCCGGGACGCCCGGGCGAGCAGCCCCGGCAGGAGGGTGTCCGGGACGGGTGGATCGGTCCGCCCGGCGGACCGCAGGTCTCCCCGGTCGGCCGGCTGCCGGTGGCCGGGTGAGCCGGCAGCGGCCTGCATGCCCGCCACGTCGGCCTCGGACACCGCCCCGAGCATCGCCACCACCGGGCGCAACTGCGCCACCTCCGCCCTGCACGGCTCGCAGAGCACCAGATGATCGGCGAACGCCACCCGGTCGGTCTCGTCCAGCGCGCCCAGCAGGTAGGGACCGGGTGCGTGCCGGAACTGCTCGTCACCGCACGTCATGCCAACCCTCCCGCCGAATCCAGCGCCGCGCGCAGCGCGTGCAGCGCATAGTGTGTGCGCGATTTCACCGTGCCGGGGGCGATGCCCAGCGTGACGGCCGCCTGCGCCACGGACGCTCCCCGGAAGTAGCACTCCAGCAGCACCGCCCGATGCTCCGTCGACAGGGTGCGCAGTGCACCGAAGATCACTTCACGGTCGACCAGTCGGGACGCCGTGTCGTCCGCGGAGGTCGGCTCCGGGGTGTCGGCGACCACCACCTCGGGACGGCGCTTCTCCCGGCGTCGCTGGTCGATCACGATGCGCCGGGCCACCGTGAACAGCCATCCGCGCACCGACGCCGCGTCCGGGTCCAGCACCTCGGGGTGCTGCCAGGCCCGCAGGAACGTCTCCTGCACCACGTCCTGGGCTGCCGCCTGGTCGCCGTTCAGCAGCCGCACCACGAACGTCCACAACGGGGTGGCGTGCTCGTCGTGCAGCCGGCGCAGCAGTTCGGCGTCGGTCGGTCGGGTCGGGCTGGAGATCATGTCACCGGAAGCTGCCGATCCTCGGCCTGCTCGTGGTGGCTCGATGCGGCCCGGCGGGCCGTGGGTGCGCGGCGGAACGTCGCCAGCCGCCACGTCACCGCCAGACCGACGGCCAGCGCCACGTACTCGGCGACCTCGGCGAGGATCACGGACCATCCGCCCATGACCTCCCGCACGCCGAACAGGCCGAACAGCACTGAGTACCAGTATGCGATCACGGTCACGGCAGCGAAACCCGCCGCCAGGAATGCCGGCACCCAGTGCCGCCAGACCAGCACCGCGATGCCCAGGATCAGCCCGGCGATCGCATTGAGCAGGAACAGCGGTCCGATCACCGCGACAGTGCTGAACCCGCCGGCGTACAGGTCCAGGTGCACGACGGCGGACAGCAGCACGCCGGCGGAGGTCAGTCCGCGCAGCACCTCGGTCGTCGGCCCGGTGGGCGGGTGGTTGGTGGGCATGCCGGTACTACGTCGCCGCTGACGGAACGGTTCAACCGGGCGCGGCTAGGGGGCGGACGCGTGGGCAGTGGTGGGGCGCCGGTAGGTGGCGGTGACGGGGCTATGACATTGCTCCGCATTCGAGAGCAATGCCCGGCTGCGGCAGTGCTCCGAATTCGCGAGCGGTGACGGGGCTACGGCAGTGCCCCGTATTTGCGAGCATTGGCCGGCTATGACATTGCTCCGTATTCGCGAGCATTGCCCGGCTGCGGCGGTGCTCCGTATCTGCGAGCAATGACGGGGCTGCGGCGGTGCTCCGTATTCGCGAGCGGTGACGGGGCTATGACATTGCTCCGTATCCGCGAGCATTGCCCGGCTGCGGCGGTGCTCCGTATCTGCGAGCAATGTCGTAGCCTCCGGTACTACAACCCTCGCCCGCCGTCGCCAGGCCCGTCATCCGCGCGGCGCGGCGACCGGGCGGCCCGGCCGCCGCCAGCGCCGGGTTCGGGCCCGACCAGCCGGGACACCGGCCCCCAATCCAGCACCCGGAACCGGTCGAACAGCCAGCGCACCAGCAGCGTCCCCAGCAGCGCGGCGATCGCACCCAGCGCCAGGCCGGCGATCACGTCCTGCACGTGGTGCACGTGCGCCGCCACCCGCGACCAGGCGAGCACCACCGCGGCGATCCCCAGCAACGCCCCGTACCAGCGGTGCCGCAGCGCGATCGCCGTCGCGATCAGCCCGGCCGCGGACGAGTGGTCGGAGGGGAAGCCGTTGTCCGGGGCGTGTGGGATCAGCGGCTTCGGGAAGGGCGCCACGGTGAACGGCCGGGGGTCGTCGTACAGCGAGCCGGCGATCTTCGCCAGGATCAGCACGATCACCAGCCCGGCGACCGCCGAGCACCCCAGGTAGAGCTTGCCGCGTCGGTCCTCGGCGAACAGCCACACCGCGACGAACCCGGCGACCATGATCCACACCAGGTAGGTCGTCACCCATGCGATCACGTGGGTCCACTTCCGTTTCCGGGCCGCGCAGCACAGACCGTCGGGCCGGCGGGCGGCGCGCCGGATCCTCGGCCGGAATCGGATGCGTCCGGCCCGCGTCAGGATACCGGCGGAACCTCAGCGGAGGCGCCGGACCGCGCCGCGCCTAGCCCAGCCCGGCGTCGTGCACCAGCAGCGCCACCTGCGTTCGGTTGGTGACGCCGAGCTTGACCATCACCCGCGACACGTGCGCCTTCACCGTGGCCAGGCTCAGGTCCAACCGCTCGCCGATGTCGGCGTTGCTGGCGCCGGCCGCCACCGCCAGGGCGACGTCGCGTTCCCGCGGCGTCAACTCGTCCAGTGCCGCGCGGGCCCGTCGGCTGGTGTTCGCCTGCCCGGCGGCCCGGTCCATCAGCCGGCGGGTCAGCGACGGCGCCAGGATCGGATCGCCGTCCATCACCCGGCCGATGGCCTCCACGATCCGGTCCGGCGGGGCGTCCTTGAGCAGGAAGCCGTCCGCCCCGGCCCGCAGCGCCTCCAGCAGGTTGTCGTCGGTGTCGTAGGTGGTCAGCACGATCACGTGCGGCGCCTCGGGCCTTTGCCGCAACCGGCGGGTCGCGGTGATCCCGTCCACCCGGGGCATCCGGATGTCCATCAGGACCACGTCGGGGGCGTGCGCGGCGATGGCGTCCGGCACGGCGGCCCCGTCACCGGCCTCGCCGACCACGCTGATGCCGGGGTCGCCGCCGGCACCGTCCAGCATCATGGTCAGCGCGGATCGCACCAGGGCGTCGTCGTCGACCACCAGCACGCGGATCGGTCGCCCGGCGATCATTCCGGCCATGGTAGCCAGGCCGACACCCGGAACTCGCCGCCCGCGGTGGAGCCGTGCTCCAGGTGCCCCCCGGCCAGCCGGGCCCGCTCGGCCAGCCCGATCAGACCGGTGCCGGAGCCGGCGATGGCGACCGGCTGCGGGGACGGTCCGCCGCCGACCGGCCGGACGGGATTGCCGACGGTGACCGTCAGCCCCGCTCCGGGCGCGCCCGCCAGGCGGACGGTGACGGGGCTGCCGGGTGCGTGCTTGCGGGCATTGGTCAGCGCCTCCTGGACGATCCGGTAGGCGGTCCGCCCGGTGCCCGCGGCGGGACGCTGCCCGGCGTCGACGTCGTCGACCAGCCGGACGGTGGTGCCGGCGGCGCGGGACTCCTCGACCAGCGCCGGAATGTCATCCAGCACCGGCTGGGGCCGGCGCGCCTCACCGAAGCCATCGCCCGTGGGACCGCCGCCGGGGACGCCGTCACCCTCGTCACCCCCGTCACCGTCGTCGCGCAGCAGCCCGATCACC
>JBIQML010000035.1:0-15806 GCA_044463405.1 Nakamurella lactea
GCCCGCGCCGGCCGGTCCGACCAGGGCGACCAGCGTGCCTGGCGCGGCGGTGAAGCTCACGTCGTGCAGCACCGGCACGCTCGGCGAGCCGTCCAGCGTCGCGACCGATTCCAGCGACGCCAGCGACACCTCGGCCGCGGTCGGATAGGCGAAGTCCACGTGCTCGAACTCGATGCCGGCCGGCCCGGCGGGAAGCGCTGCGGCGTCCGGCTTCTCGGCCACGATCGAGGGCAGGTCGAGGATCTCGAAGACCCGGTCGAAGGACACCAGGGCCGTCATCACATCCACGTTGACGTTCGACAGCGACGTCAGCGGCCCGTACAGCCGGGTGAGGTAGGCGGTGAGCGCCACGACGGTGCCCACGTCCAGCGCGCCGTTCACCGCGGACACGCCGCCCCAGCCGTACACCAGCGCGGTGGCCAGCGAGGCGACCAGCATCAGCGAGGCGAAGAACACCCGCCCGTACATGGCGCTGAGGACCCCGATGTCGCGCACCTTGGCGGCCTTGCCGGCGAACTGCGCGTCCTCCTCCTCGGGCCGACCGAAGATCTTGACCAGCAGCGCGCCGGACACGTTGAACCGCTCGGCCGTCATCGAGTTCAGCGAGGCGTTCAGGTTGTAGCTCTCCCGGGTGATCGCCTGCAGCCGCCGGCCGATCCACCTGGCGGGCAACAGGAACAGCGGCAGCATCACCAGCGCCACCAGGGTGATCTGCCAGGACAGCGCGAACATCACGATCAGCGTGAGGGTGACGGTGAACACGCTGTTGACCAGGTTCATCAGCGTGGAGGTGAACACCTGCTGGGCACCGAGCACGTCGCTGTTGATGCGGCTGATCAGCGCGCCGGTCTGGGTCCGGGTGAAGAACGGGATCGGCATCCGCTGGATGTGCGCGAACACCTTCGAGCGCATGTCGAAGATCAGGCCCTCGCCGACCCGCGCGGAGCAGTACCGTTCCGCCAGGGACAGGGCGGCGTCCATCACCGCCAGCCCGGCGACCACCAGCGCGAGCCCGACCACCAGGGAGGCGCTGTGGCCGAGGATGCCCTTGTTGATGATGTCCCGGTACAGCAGCGGATTGATCACGCCGATCACGGAGTCCACCGCGAGCAGCGCGAACAGCACGCCGATCAGCCGCCGGTAGGGTCGGGCGAACCGGACGATGCGCCGGAACGTGCCCTTCGGCAGCTTGGTGGCGGTGACCGATCGGTCCCTGCTGAACGAGCGCATCGATTGCCATCCGCTGACGCCCATCGTCATCTGAAGTCTCCCTGCGATCCACCGCCGGTTGCCCTCACCTGGCCCAGTCTCAGCCCGCAACACCGCCGACGGCCAGCGAGTTCCCGTGTTCGCCGTCCGTGAACGCGCCCTGGGTCCGGTTTACGGTGCTTCGAAGGCCGCCAGGGCGGTGACGAAGGTGTCGTTCGGCTTGGCCCTCGGGAGGGCTCGGCGCACCTCGTCCAGCGCCTGCCGGACCGGAATGCCGGCGTGGCGGGCGCCGTAGAGTGCGGCCACCGTCGGGGTTCTGGTCATCGCCTGCACGCAGTGCAGCAGCACCGTCCGCCCCTCGGACCGGAGGTCTCGCACCGCGCGGGCCGCGTCGTCCAGCACGAACTCGAGATTGGGATTCTCGTCCCGATCGGAGGCGTCGACCAACCAGACCTGCACCCGGTTCTCCGGCGGGATCCACTCCGGGACGTCGTCGACGCCGACCTGGCACAGCGAGACGACCGCGTCGACGGTCTCCGGAAGCCGGGTCAGGGCCCCGAACCCGCCGAGCCAGAGTCCGTCGTCGTGCGGATCGCGCACCAGCATCGTGCTGTCGCCGTAGCCCCGGTAGGTCTCGGCCATGGAGGGCGTGTCGCTGCGGTCCCGCTGACCGTGGCCGGCGATCCGGAGGCCCAGCCGCACCAGATCCCCCGCGCGCCGCCCGGGCCAGCCGTGCACCATCCGCCGCCAGCCTGCGGGCACGGCGGATGCGCCGTGCAGGGCCCCGAGCAGGCCGCCGGCGATGGCCGCGACCGTGTCGGTGTCCCGCCCGCCCCGGACGGCTGCCTCCAGTGCCCGTGGCAGGCGCTGCGCGCGGAACGTGCCGGCCGTCGGATCGTCGACGGGGGCGGGGGCACGGCTGATGGCGCACCACGCGGCCTGCAGGGCCTGCACCACCCACCCGTTGTGCGAGAAGTCCGAGGGTACGGACGATTCCGCCTGGTCGAGGCGCGCGGTCCACACCTCGCGCCGATCCGGCGGCAGGGTCTGCACGCTGCGCCGCAGGTCCAACTCTCCGGTGCGCACCGCGTGCCGGATCGCCAGGCACCACAGCGCGCAGGCCTCCCCCGCCTCCGGGTCGACGTGCGTCAGCGCGCTCAGTTGCCGCGCCGCGTCGGCCAGGTGCGCCTCCTCACCGTCGTCAAGGTAGGCCAGCGCCAGCGGCGCCGTCCGCATCAACGAGCCGTTTCCTCCGGACCGCCCGGTGGATTCATGGTGGCCACGCGCGGCCTCGCGCAGGTCGGCGGCGGTGACGCAGTCCCGACCCGCCGCCCGGGCGGAGCGATGCGCCGAGCCCAGCACCGCGCCGGTCTGGGCGCCGACGTCCTTGGACTGTCGCGACCAGGTGTACCAGCCGGCGGCGATCCGGCCCTGCGTCGCGGGTTCGCGGGGATCGGCGCCGTCCGCGACGGCGTCGGCGATCACCAGGGCCATGGAGGTGTCGTCGGTCCACTCGCCCGGTTCCCAGCCGAACGCGCCGCCCCCGATCATGCCGACGGGCCGGTCGTCCGGGAGCGGGGGTCCGAACTCGTAGCCGGCCCCCAGGGCGTCGCCCGCGGCGGTGGCCAGCAGCACACCGGCCGCTCGATCCCGTTGCGCTGTGGTCAGTTCCACGATGCCTCCAACAGCGGGTGCCGGGTGTTCAGCACGGTCAGGTGGGCGAGCCGGCCGGAGGCCAGGGCGACACCCGTGATCGAGGACCGCGCATCGGACCCGTCCACGGCGATGCCGCAGCCGGCCTCGCCCACCTCCTCCAGTGGCCGCCCGCCGACCCCTGACGCCAGGCCCCTGGCCAGCCGGCCCGGCACCTCCACGGCGCCGTTCGGCGCGGCGAGGGCGGCATCCAGCAGCACGCCGTCCAGCAGGCCGGGCAGGTGCGCGGCCAGCGCGCGGCCCGATCCGAACAGTTCCAGCAGCAGCGGCCTGCCGGCGACGCCGACCACCACCCCGCACTGCCCGGGAAGTGGCCTGGGATTCCGGCGCGGCGCGGCCCGGTCGAGCAGCAGGTCCATCTGGTCCGCCAGCGACTGCGTCGGCGTGCACCCCGTCACCGGCGCGTATTGCTCGACCTGATCCCAGACCGCATGCTGACGGCCATGATCGGTCTGCCGCAGCCGGGCACGCACGCCCGCCGAGGATCGGCGGGACTTCCGGTGCTGCACCGGGGATCCGTGCCAGCGTCCCCGTTCGACGCAGGCGACCTGAACCACCTGAGGCACGCCCGGCGGCAGGATAATGTCCTTCACCAGCGTCCGGTGTTGCCAGCCACCCTCGAGCATCTCGCCCTCGACCAGCAGGGCCGGCCGTCGACCCAGATCGGTCACCACCAGTTCGCCGACGACCGGCGACCCGGGCCGCTCCTGCACCCGGACGGCGGCGAAGGATCCGGTGTCCACACCCGTCACGACGGGCACATCGGCCCAGACCGGGAACACCGTGAGCCCGTCGACGACGCTGCCCCTGCCGACGTGCAACTCGGGCACGTGCGGTTGCTTCCTTGTCACCACGACCACTTCCTTCCAGCGCACTTTAGCGCGATAATGAGCTAATGCGGGACAAGGTACGCCGGAGGTCCGACAGCGGCGCCCGGCACGGGACACACGGCACGGGCACGGGACCCTACCGGGACGGCGCCGGTCGAACGTTGCAGGACTATCCGCGCCCGTCGGTGGCCGTCGACACCGCGCTGCTGACCGTGGGCCCGGCGGGCGGCGACCCGGGACCGCCGGAGCTGCTGGTCCTGCAGGTGCGCCGGCCCGCGGGAGGCTGGGCGCTGCCCGGCACGTTCCTGCACCCCGGGGAGCGACTGATCGATGCCGTGCTCCGATCGCTGCGGGAGAAGGCGGCGGTGACGGGAGCCTCCCCGAGGCAGCTGCAGGTGTTCGACGACCCGGACCGGGACGAGCGCGGCTGGGTGCTGTCGGTGGCGCACGCCGACGTGATGCCGTTCGCCCGGCTGACCGCCGCGATCGGCGGTGACGCGGCTCGGCTGGCGCCGGCCACCTCCCCCGGGCCGTTGCCGTACGACCACGCCGAGATCGTGCGGGCGGCCGTCCGGCAGCTTCGTCACCGCTATGCGGCGGCGCCCGATCCCGACCGGCTCCTCGGCCCTTCCTTCACGCTGCGGGAACTGCGGATGCTGCACGAGGCGGTCGCCGGTCACAGCCTGCAGAAGGACACCTTCCGGCGGCGCATGGAGCCGGACCTGGTTCCGACCGGCCGGACCAGTTCGGGGACGCGCGGCCGCCCCGCAGAACTGTTCCGGCGCGCGCGACGAAGGCGATCACCGCCGATCGGAGGATGACGAACAGCACGCTACTGGCATGGACGGTGGCCAGGCCGTGCGCCATGCTCACCCGTCCCCGGTCGGACGGGTCGTCCAGCACGTCGACCTCGTCGCCGGGATGCGCGGGGTGCCAGCACCGCCGGGCCGAATGTCGACGACGCGACCCCGGCGCGTCGGATCAGCTCAGGGCCGGGGCCTTTCCGGCACGCGCGATCCTCCACAGCACGTGCAGGCCGGAGGCGAGGCCCCACAGTCCCAGCGGAGCATCACCGATGAACAGCAGCGAGTCGTAGGAGTGGGGCCAGAGCGCCACCACCGGACCGCAGAATCCGAACACCACGCCACCGACCACGCCCAGGATGGCGATCCACGGGTTCCCCCACCGGCGGGTGGCGCCGCCGCGCCAGGCCATCACCGCAATGCCCCAGCCGAAGATCGGTGTATAGATCGCCTGCAGGATGATGTGGGTGTCGAACAGCGGGGTCGGCCCGCCGGACAGCAACGCCTGCGACTCCGAGGTCATGGCGATGTGGAAGACCATCTCCGCCCAGGAGATCAGGATCCCGAGCAGCGCGACGGCGGTGGCCACCTGCAGGATCCGGTCGCCCCGGATGCGGGAGTGGCGCAGCATCAGGAACAGTGCGGCCGCCATCAGCACGATCGCCACCGCCAGGACCGCGTGTGTCCAGTCCCAGTGGTCGGTGTCGGCGAGCAGGCCGCCCTCCAGATGCCGGAAGCCCTCGTCCATCGGGCCTTTCGGGTGGATCTGGCCGGCGATGAACACCAGCAGGCCGGCCACGGCGAGCACGATCGGGGCCGGCCGGGCAGGCGACCGTTCCGGGCCTGCGGCCTCGCGCGCGGGGAACGCGGGCGACCCGGCCAGGTGGCGGGCACCGGTCGGGGTGCCAGGCGTCGTGGGCATCATGGTAGGGCTCCTTTGCGGCGACCGAGGACGGGCGGATCTGCCCACCGGCCAGCCGGTTCCAGTCCGGAGGCGACCTGTCCGGCCGGCCGGTGGACATCCGATCCCGACGGTAGGAATCGCGACGCCGGTGCGGAACGGGGCGGGCCCCCGACTTCGACCGGGCGCGCCGGAGCCCGCCGCTGCGGCGGGCCACACCTCCGGTGTGCGGCCCGCCCCATGGACGTTTCCCGCCGGCGGTGCCACAGTGAGGGGATGCAACGGCTGGCAGGCCGGGGACCGCTGACCGCCCTGGCCGTGGCCGGTGCGGTCGGTGTGGTGTTCGCATCCGTCGCCGGGGTGACGACGCCCGGTCCTTTCGGCATCCGGCAGCCGCAGGTGTGGGCGCTGATCGCCCTGCTGCCGGGATACCTGACGGGTGTGGCGCTGACCGCCATGCGACCGGCCGAGCGGTTGCCGCGGCTGCTGCTGGCGATGGCGTCGTTCATGGCGATCGCCACGGCCCTCGGCGCGGCCTCCAGCCGGATGCTCGCCGGCGGATCCGACCGTACCGGCTGGTTGTGGGTCCTGACGGCGGGCGAGTACGTCGCCGACATCGCCGGCCCGGCCGCGATGGGCAGCCTGTTCCTGCTGTTCCCCGACGGCCGCGTGCATCGGCGCTACGAGCGGGTGGTGCTGCGGGTGTTCCTGGCAGCGCTGGTGGCGCTCCCCGTCCTGCTGGTGCTGACGCACGGGACGCTGCCCGCCCCGGAATACGCCGCGTCCCGGTCGGCGCGGGTCGCCAACCCGCTGTTCTGGCCCGCTCTCGGCGCGATCGGCCCTGCGGTGGTGGTCGGCTATCAGGTCGCCACCCAGTTCGGGATCGTCGGGGCGGTGCTGCTGGTGGCGGTGCGGTACCGGCGGCTGCCGGCGCGTCAGCGGCTGCAGGCCTACTGGCTGCTGCTGGCGGCCATCGCGGTGCTGGCCGACGTGGTGATCGTGCAACTGCTCGGTGCCTACGGTGTGCTGCCCGCCTCGGTGCGGGTGACGACGTTCTATGCGGTGTGGGTGCCGCTGCTGGCCCTGCTCCCCGCGGCGATCGTCATCGCGGTGCTGCGCGCCCAGGCGTTGGACGTGCGTCTCGCGGTGCGCCGATCCCTTGCCTACGGCGCGGTGTCCACCGGCATCGGGATCGCGTTCCTGTTGCTGGCCACGGCGTTCGGGGTCACGGCGGGGCAGCGGCTGCCGCTGGTCGCCACCGTGGTGGCCACCATCGTCGTGGTGCTGGTGCTCTCCCCCGTGCGGCGGCGGCTGAACCGGTGGGCCAGCGCGCGCGTCTACGGTCAGCGCCCGACCAGCGCGCAGCTGCTGGGCACCTTCGGCGAGACCCTGGAGCACGCCTACGATCTGCGGGAACTGGGGCGCCGCGCGGCGGCGATGATCGTCGACGGGCTGGGGGTGGGCTGGGCGCGGCTGTCGCTGATCCTGCCCGGCAGCAATGCCGCCGAGCAGATCGGCTGCGCGGGCGCGGTTCCCGACCTGTCCGCCGCGCGGTCGTCGGCCGGGGCGGCGCATGACGACCCGACGTCCGTCGCCGCTGCCGGCACCGGGGATGCGGCCGCCGAGCTCATCCCGCTCATCGACCGCAACGAGGTCGTCGGGCACATCGAGTGCGGTCCGCCGACCCGCGGCGGCGCGCTGAGCCCCGAGGATCGGCAGTTGCTGCTGACGGTGGCGCGGCAGACCGCGCTCGCCGTCCGGAACGCGCACTACGCAGCCGAACTCGCCGGCCGGCTGGCGGAGATCCAGCGGCAGGCGGCCGTTCTCGAGGAGTCCCGGCGCCGCCTGGTGGACGCCCAGGACACCGAACGGCGCCGGCTGGAACGCGACCTGCACGACGGCGTGCAGCAACAGGTGGTGGCGGTGACGACGTTGCTGCGGCTGGCCCTGAACCAGTGGCCGCGAGATCAGGTCGCCGCCAAGGGCACCGTCGAGGATGCGCGGCGGACGGCGGTGGAGATGCTCGCCGGTCTGCGCGATCTGGTGCAGGGGATCCGGCCGCCCGTGCTGGCCGACCAGGGGCTGCTGGCGGCCGTGGAGGCGCGGACCGCGCGGGTGCCGATCGGCGTCGTCATCGATGCCGGCCCCCGGATGCGCACGGCGCGATTCGGCACCGAACTGGAATCGGCGGCGTACTTCCTGGTGACCGAGGCGCTGACGAACGTGCTCAAGCATGCGGACGCGACCCAGGTGCGGGTGTGGATGCGCATCGAGGGAGACCAGCTCCGGCTGCAGATCTCCGACGACGGCGTCGGTTTCGTGCCCGCCGACGGCGCTGGCAGCGGGCTGACCGGGCTCGCGGATCGCATCGGCGCGGTCGGCGGGCAGTTGCATGTCCAGTCCCGACCGGAGGCCGGCACCCGGCTCGAGGCGAGCCTGCCGATCCCGCGGACCGCCGATGTCTGAGTTCGGAGCGCTGCGGGTCATCGTGGCGGAGGACAACTACCTGGTCCGGGAGGGCGTGCGACGCCTGCTGGAGGACTCCGGCGAGGTCGAGGTGGTCGCCGACGTCGGCACCGCACCGGACCTGATCGCCGCCGCGACGACGCTGCGGCCGGACGTGGTGGTCAGCGACATCCGGATGCCGCCAGGGCACGGCATGGAGGGGATCGAGGCGGCGCACGCCATCCGGGCGGCCGATCCGGCGGTGGGCGTGGTGATCCTGTCCCAGCACGCCGACGATGCCTACGCCTTCGCGCTGTTCGAGCACGGCACCGCCGGTCTGGCCTACCTGCTCAAGGACCGGGTCAGCGAGGTGGACGAGTTGATCGGGGCGGTGCACGCGGTGGCCCGCGGCGACTCGGTCATCGATCCGGCGGTGGTGCAGGCGCTGGTGGCGGCCCGGTCCCGGCTGGCCGGCTCACCCCTGCAGTCGCTGACCGACCGGGAGAGCCAGGTGCTGCACCTGATGGCCCAGGGACGGACCAACCGCGCGATCGCGCAGGCACTGGTGCTGTCCGGGTCGGCGGTGGAGAAGCACGTCGGTTCCATCTTCGGGAAGCTGGACCTGGCCCAGCAGCCGGACACCGACCGGCGGGTCAGCGCGGTGCTGGCCTACTTGCGCGGCAGCGCGGACGGCCGCCGATCGGACTGGCGGCCGGACTAGGACCCGGCGGTGACGGGGATCCGGCCGACATCCGGGCACTCCACCCCGGTCGGGGTCCCACCCGGTTTGGTGACGCCCATGATCGTCATGGTGGAGGTCAGCACGGCGACGCCGATCCACTGGCTGACCGACAGCGCGTCGCCGAACGCGAGATAGCCGACCAGCAGGGTGGTCAGCGGGAAGGCGAGTTCGCCGAGGGTGGCCGCCGACGCCGGGGTGCCACGCAGTCCGCGGTAGTACAGCAGCAGGCTGAGCAGGCCGGGCACCAGGGCGAGCAGGATCAGCGCGGCGACCTCCTGGCCGCTCACGTGTGCCAGCACCGCGACGTCGTTGTCGGCGAAGGCGACCGCCGCCGCGGCGACCAGCCCGAACCCGAGGCGCAGCCCGGTCAGCTCGCCGAACGGCAGCTTGGCCGAGAGCTCGCGCCCCAGCACGGTTCCCAGCCCCCACAGCACCGCGGCGCCGATGGTCAGCAGCGCCGGCGTCCACTCCGGCGCAGCCACGTGCAACGGGTCGGAGAACGCGATCAGGTAGGCCCCGGCCAGTCCGCCGATCAGGTAGAGACCGAACCGCGGCCGGGCCCGTTCACCCAGCAGGATCCGCGCGCCCACGATCGCGAACAGCGGCTGGAGTTGTTGCAGCAGCACCGGTGTGGTCGGGCTGCCGTACGTGAAGGCCATCGTGAACAGCACGGTGGCGATCGCGGAGGATCCGCACCCCAGCACGAGCAGCGCCACCCAGTCCCGGGGGCTCAGCGCGCCGCGCGCCCGGCGCAGGCCGCGGACGATCAGCGGGATCACCAGCAGCACCGGCAGCAGGTGGTCGACCAGCACGATCGTGGGCGCCGGCAGGTTCAGCGCGAGGCCGCGACGGAACAGCGGGTCGGTGCCCCACAGCGCGGCGGCCGCGACCACCAGGGCGAAGCTCCGCCCGCTGGTGGGTCGCCAGTAGGTGCGGGCCGGGTTCGGCCGGCTCATCGATCGTGACCCGGCCGCGGGGGGATCGTGGCGCCGCCGGCGTGCCGCGCGCGAGCGGCGAGCTCCGTCGACGGTGTTGCCGGAGGGCTCGTCACCGCCCTGAACGTTGTCACCCCTGAACTGTACGGCGCGCCGCGGGCAGCCGGAAAGCCGCCCGGATTCCGGCGAATCTGCAGGTCAGTGGGGTCGACGGCGCCGGCACGGCCACGTCGGGCGGCCCCTGGGTATGTTGAGCCCAGACGCGGCGATGGCGCCGACCCTCGAGCATCGGGAGCGGACATGAGGCAGAGCACCGGGTCGCAGACCCGTACCGACGACGGAGCCGGCCATGCCTGAGGCGGTGATCGTCGCCACGGCCCGCTCCCCGATCGGCCGGGCGCGCAAGGGCTCGCTGATCGACGTGCGACCGGACGACCTGGCGGCCCAGATGGTGCAGGCCGTGCTGGCCAAGGTCCCGGAGCTGGATCCGGCGACCGTGGACGACCTGATGCTCGGCTGCGGCGGGCCGGCCGCGGAGCAGGGCTTCAACATGGCCCGGGTGGTGGCCGTGCTGGCCGGGCTGGACGGCGTGCCCGCCACCACCGTCAACCGGTACTGCTCGTCCAGCCTGCAGACAACCCGGATGGCGTTCCACGCGATCAGGGCGGGCGAGGGTGACGTGTTCCTCTCCGCCGGGGTGGAGTCGGTCACCCGGCCCGGCATCTCGCACTCCGACGCGGCGGAGTTCCAGAACCCGAGGTTCGCCGGGGCGGTGCGGCGCACGGCCCAGCTGGCCGAGGGCGGCCGGGATTGGTCGGACCCGCGGGAGGACGGCGAGCTGCCGGACGCCTACGTGGCGATGGGGCAGACGGCCGAGAACGTGGCCCGGTTCCGGGGAGTCGGCCGCGCCGAGCAGGACGCCTTCGGGGTGCGCTCGCAGAACCTGGCGGAGCAGGCGATCGACAGCGGCTTCTGGGCCACCGACATCACACCGGTGACGTTGCCCGACGGGCGGGTGCTGGACGCGGACGACGGGCCACGTCGGGGCGTGACCCTGGAGGCGGTGTCCGCGTTGAAGCCGGTGTTCCGCCCGGACGGCACGGTCACCGCGGGGAACTGCTGCCCGCTCAATGATGGCGCCGCGGCGCTGGTGGTGATGAGCGACACCCGGGCCGCCGAACTGGGTATCACGCCGCTGGCCCGGATCGTGGCGACCGGGGTGGGCGCGCTGTCCCCGGAGATCATGGGGCTGGGTCCGGTGCCGGCGTCCCGGCAGGCGCTGGCGCGGGCCGGGATGACGATCGACGACGTGGACCTGGTGGAGATCAACGAGGCGTTCGCGGCCCAGGTGATCCCGTCGGCCGCCGACCTGGGCGTGCCGATGGACAAGCTGAACGTCAACGGCGGCGCGATCGCGGTGGGGCACCCGTTCGGGATGACCGGGGCGCGGATCACCAGCACGCTGATCAATTCGCTGCGCTGGCACGACAAGCAGGTCGGCCTGGAGACGATGTGCGTCGGCGGCGGCCAGGGCATGGCGATGATCATCGAGCGGCTGTCCTGACCGGGCCTGCGAGTTCCGGCGCTCGGGCTCGCCGGGATTCCCGTTACCGCCAGTCCAGCCCCTGCCGGCCGATCTCGTTCAGCTCGTCCGGACCGAAGCGCCCGACCCAGTCCCGCTCGTAGTCCTCGGCGGGGAAATCGCTGGGGCTGGAACCGGTTCGGAACGCTTCCCGGACGTCCGTCGCGTAGTCGGCGTTGCGCGGGCACCATGGGGCGGCGGGAATGTACATCACGTTGCCCCAACCCTTCTGGTCGGTGACGGGAGCCACGCTGTGCACCATGTCGCAGTGCCACCAGACCGAATCCCCGGCGCGCACGTCCGGCAGGCCGGTGAGCGCCTGCAGCAGCGGGGTGTGCCACTTCTCGCTGACCGGGAAGACCCGTCCGGTGGTGACGCCGCACATGTCGTCCTCGGGCATACCCGGCAACAGCGGCGAGAGCAGCAGGTACGCCATGACTTCCGGGATCGGCACGGTGTGCAGCACGCCCTGGTCGTGCTCCATGTCCGACAGCGCGGTCCAGCCCTGGAAGGTGCGGAACGCCGAGCACATGGTCGAACCCGGGTACTGCGGACCCTCGGTCCGGAAGGCCGGGTCCCACGGGTCGTACTCCTCGACCCGGCCGTCGAAGACCGACGCGAACGCCTGCTGGTAGTGCGAGGTCATCCACAGGTCGAGAGTGCCGGTGTCGCAGTGCGTTCCGAGGCCCCCGTCGTCGCCGTGCGGGGGGCGGCGGCGCACCCGATCCGGGTAGATCAGGTTGCGGTCCGGGTCGAACCAGCGCCGGCCGCGGGACTCCTTTCTCCACAGTGAATTGAGGAACACCTGCACACGCGCCATGCGCTCGCTCTGCCGCGCCTGCATCTGCGCGCGGGACCAGTAGATCGGGTAGATCTTCGGCACCGAGTCGACGCTGCTGAAGAACTGGTCCCCCGGGCCGGCGTAGTTCTCGAAGAACCGGTTCCGCTCGACGTAGTCGACGATGTCGGCGTCCCAGGCGTTGGCCTGCTCGCGCTCGAAGTGACCGCGGACCACCAGGCAGCCGCGCCGGTGCAGCTTGTCGCGCTGCGCGGCGGTGACGGTGCCGGCAGCGATGTCCGAATAGTCGATGACGGGCCAGACGCTCTCGCCGCGCTCGCGGTCGGCGTCTATCTCGGCGACCCGATGCAGGACGCGGTCCTGCATGGCGTCGAACACCTCCTCGACGCTGCGGCCGGATGCCTCGATGCGGCGCTGCAGCGCGGGCTTGACCAGCCGGATGGCGGCAGCGAGGTCGTCCGGCTCGGTCTCCCAGTGCGGCAGTTCGGCCGCGTGCCGGTCGGTGGTCAGCATGGTTCGGGCTCCTTTTGTCAGGACTCCTAACTGATTCGGTGATGGTAGCGCCGGTCCGTCGATTTGGGCAAGGCTCCTGACTAAACTTCTCGTCGTGCCCGCCAAACCCTCGCTGCAGCTGCTGCGCAGTCTGACCGACGAGCACGTGCTGCGCGCGCTGATGGCGCATCGCACGCTGACCCGGTCGGAGATCGCCGAGCGCACGGGGATCTCGAAGCCCACCATCTCCGAGAGCGTGCGCCGGTTGAGTGCGGCCGGTCTGCTGGTGGACACCGGCGAGCGCACCACCGGTCGGGGGCGAGCCGGGTCGTACTACTCCCTCGACCCTGGCTGCGGCGCGGCGCTGGTCGTGGTCATCCGATCCTCCGGCGTGCTGGCACAGGCGGTGGATCCGTTCGGGGCCGTGGTCGCGGAGGCTCGGCAGGCGTTGCCGCGGTCGCTCGGTCGTGGCGCGGTGGCACGGGTGCTGAGGCGTGCCGTCGGGACGGTGCGGGAGCGAGTCGCGGCGTTGCGCTGTGCCACGGTCAGCGTGGCCGGGCCGGTCGACCGGGCGACGGGCCGGCTGGTCCGGTTGCCGGATGCGCCGTTCCCGATCGGCGCGCTGGATCCCGTTGCGGTCCTGCAGGGGCACGTCGACGGGCCGGTGCTGGTGGACAACGACGTGAACTGGGCGGCGCGGGCGGAGCGGGACGCGGGAGGGACCGGCGAGTGGGACGACTTCGGATACCTGTATCTGGGTGAGGGGCTGGGGTGCGCGATCGTCGCCGACGGGGAGGTGCGTCGCGGATCGCACGGGCTGGCCGGGGAGATCGCCCATCTGATCTCGGTCAGCCCGGACGGATCGGCGATGCCGCTGATGGAGGTCTTCGGCCGGCTCGGGCTGTACCGGACGGGATCTTCCGCGATCAACACGGATGCGGTGTTGGAGGCTGTCGGCTCTGGTGATGCTGGTGCGGATCGCGTGCTGCACGTCCTGGCGCGGGCGGTCTGCGCGGCGCTGTCGGCGATGATCGCGCTGGCCGATCCTTCCGTGGCGGTGATCGGCGGGTCCTGGGGCAGCGATCCGGCGGTGGTGCAGGCGATCCGGCAGGAGATGGCCGGTGCGGCACGCACGCTGCCGATCCGGGCCGCTGGTGTCGCCGATGCCGAACTGGCCGGTGCTCGGGCAACGGCGATCTGCGACCTGCAGGACCGGATCGCCGGCGACGCTCAGGCCGGGCGAAAGGCACGCCGCGCATGAACGATCCTGGGCGACGGTGACGAGGTATTCCAGATCGCGCAGTTCGCCGTCTTTCGAAGACCAGCCGAAACCTTCGTGACTCTGCGTTCGCGCATCACGCACGCGCGATGTTCAATGTTGAGATGACCGATCCCGGGCACGTCTTTGTCGTTCATGCTGATCTCACGAAACTGGCGTGTGACCACTTCCTGATTCCGGCCGACGTCGTTGGCGATGTGGGCTCGCAGTGGCAAGCCTTCAAGCCCCACCCCGCGTCCATTCGCCAGGCGTTCGCCGGCGGATCCCGTGCGACGCCGCCGACGCCGTATCTCGACAACGCAACAGTGAGGTGGGTCAATACAGGCGGAATTACCGATCAGACGCCCGTTCATTGGCTGATCAACGGCATCTGTAGCGCACTCCAAGCTGTTGCTGAGGGCGTAACCCCGGGCGCGCGGGGACGATACGGACGCGCGCGGCCTCTGGTCGGCATGCCGGTATTTGGAAAGGAGCAGGCGGCTTCGCCGCCCGTCGGGGTGCGGTGTTGGATGGACTGCTCACCATGACGCGGGAGATCGCGCAGACAGCCGCGTTCGACATCGTCATCGCCTGCTACAACCGGGCGGACTACACGGCACTGCAATCGAGGGAACCTCGCCACGACAATGCGGCCGCGACGCTGTCGGACGACCAGCGCAAGCTAGCCGACCAGCTCGGCTTCCTCGCTCGAACGGGCGCACTCGTTCTGTACCTGGGCGCCGGGGTTGGCATGCCAGCCGGTCTGCCGTCCTGGCCGGAGTTGCTCAAGATAATTCGCCACGAGGCTGCGCTGGGACCGGACGCGTTCCCTGATGTCGCTGAGCTGTCCAACAGCTCGACAGCTGAGCAGTTGATGTGCGCCGCCAGCAGGCTTCGTGAGACGGTAGGAGAACACCGATTCCTCGAATTGCTTACAGACACACTCCACCGGTCGGAACATGCACTGGGGCACGCGCTACTCGCATCGATGCGAATCCAGAACGTCATCACGACAAACTTCGATGAGCTCTATGAGGCCGCCGCCGCCGTGCCTTTTCACCCGCTCAAGCTCCAGGTCATGCCCTGGACGCGGGTGCGACCGGGCGCACCGTGGCTGCTCAAACTGCACGGAGGGCTCCAAGGCAACGTGGTACTCACCAAAGAGGACTACGCCAGCGACGCCGAGAGGCGTCCGTTGGAGAGCATCGTTCAAGCACTCCTGATGACTCGTCACATGCTCTTCGTCGGATACTCGATGACCGACGAGGACTTCGTAACACTTGCCGAAGGGGTCGGGACGCTCCTCACGTCCATGACTAGCGTCCAGCGCGACAGCGACCACCGCATCGGCACGGTCCTCGCGGTTGACTCTCAGCCCCGACTTGATCGCTGGAAGAGCGACTTCTGCGTCTGCGATCTGGGGGATGAACCGAATTACACGCCGGAGTCCGGACGACGGCTGGAAGTCTTCCTCGATCGAGTGGCGGCACAGGCTGCGCTGGATGAACATGGTTGGGCACTCGACGGTCGCTACGAGGCGCTGTTCGATTCGGACTACGACAGATTCATCGCCGCCGAACTTATGTTGATGAAAAGGTGGCTTGGTAACAGCCCGGTTTGGAATGAGCTCCAAAAACTACTGCGCGATTATGGTGCGTCAGCGAGTCACTAGGTCCCTGCAAGGTGGATCTTAAGATCATTCGCAATAGTCTCCGATCGTGGACGCCAGGAAACAAGCACGATCGGGACGGGCTGCCTAGGCAACGTGGGATGCGACGTGTGCCTGAACCTGGTACACGTCGACGCTGCGGTTGAATTTCTGATCCAACACTGGCTCTGCGTGGCCCGAGACCCAAATCTTCAACTCCGCATCGAGATCGAAGTGCCCAGCCGTTTCTACGGAGAATCGGTGCACGGAGTGCCACGGGATGGATTGATAGCTGATCTTCTTCCCTGTCATCCCCTGCTTATCCACCAGGATGATCCGGCGATTCGTGAACAAGACTGCGTCGCGAATCAACACATACGCGAGCTCGATTTGTTCGTCGCGACTCAGCAAACGCGCATATTCGTCGTGCGCTTGCCGAGGATTCAATG